>JALVTX010000112.1 GCA_027035825.1 Mariprofundaceae bacterium | reverse complement strand
GACAAATCGCCCCAGGCATCCCTATAATCCGCATCAGGGCCTCCTTTCTCTCGTGGTCTTTCAACCCCAAGAATGGAGGCCCTCCCTCTTGCCCTCAATGTCTCACATCTGTCTGAACCAGGACACCATCGCGCCGCCAAAGCCGCCACCATGCGCGCGGCCCAGGCGCGGCGCTCGGAGCGCACGGGCGGGGCATATCGCCACGCGGGCGCGGCACGCGACACATCCACCAGCACCGCCCCGTTCGCCGTGTTCGCCACGGCGGCGCCCGCCTTCCGCCAGCGGCGCGCCACCTCCGGGCGCGGAAAGCCATAGCGATTGCCGCGCCCGGTCTGGGCAATCACCAATCGGGGACGGATGGCGCGCACCAGCGCGGGGGTGCTGGAGGTGGCGCTGCCATGGTGCGGCATCAACGCCACCGCATGACGGCCCGGGCCGCCATCGGCCTGCACGATGCCGCGCTCGGCCCGCGCCTCGATATCGCCCGGGAGCAGCATTCGCTCGCCATTTGGCAAGGCCAGCGACAGCACCAGCGAGGCATTGTTGGGATTGGCCGGCGCGAACCCGCGCGGCGGCCAGAGCACGCGGGCCCGGATCCGGCCGAGCCGCGGCGCATCCCCCTGCGCCAGCCAGCGCACGATGGCCCCCTTCGCCCGTGCCTGCGCCGCCAGCGCCCGCAGGCCCGAATGCCGCCGCGCGCGAGGCGTATCCGGCAGCCAGAGCTCGCCCAACCGGTTCAGCCGCGCCACCAGCGAAGCCGCGCCGCCCATGTGGTCGGACTGCGCGTGCGTCACCGCCAGCGCATCCACATGCACCAGCCCCAGCGCGCGCAGCGCCTCGGCGGCCAGCACGCCGCCATTGAAACGGCTGCTTCGGCGGCCGGGAGCATCCACCGCCAGCACCCGGCCCTCCGGCAGCATCAGGGCGCTGGAAGCCCCCTGCCCCACGTCCCAGGCCGCGAACAGGGCGCGCGCCGGCGGATACTCGCGGGCAGCCAGCAGCCCCCAGCCAAACACCGAGGCCAGCGCGACGATCGCCGCCGCCCGGCCTCGCCCGCGCCACGCCCAGAGGCCGGCCCACGCCAGCCCCGCCGCGCATGCAAGACCCAGCCACGGGGGCGTCGGCGGCGTCCAGATCACCGCGTGCGGGAGCCCGGCAAACCAGCCCAGCACGTTCAGCGTCCACCCCGCCCCGCGCCCCGCCAACGCCAGCACCGGCGCGGCCGCGCCCGTCATGCCCAGCGCGGCAAGCCCCGCGCCCGCCAGCGCCAGCGGCAGGATGAACAGGCCATACATCGGCACCACCACCAGGTTCGCCGGCAAGCCATAGAGCGGCAAGCGACCGAAGACGTGCGCCGTCAGCGGCAGCGTGGTCAATCCCGCCGCGGCCGTCACCCCCAGCGCGCCCATCAGCCAGCGCCGCATCCGCCCCGCATCGGAAGCTTCCGGGGCTTCGCCTCCCGGCGCCGATGGACGCCACAACAGGATGGCGGCGGTGGCCAGAAATGACAGCCACAGGGAGAGCGAACCCGCGGCCGCCGCATCCACCAGCAATATCAGCATCAGCGCCGCGAGCAGGCTGTTGAGCGGCGGCGCCACGCCCCGCGCCCACCAGGCCGCCACGCCGGCCGCCAGCATCATCAAGGCCCGCCGCGCGGGCAACGGCCAGCCGGCCAGGGCGGCATACATGGCGGCCAGCGCCAGGCCCGTCAGCAAGGAAGCCCCGCGCACGGGCACGGCAATGATCCACGCCTCGCGCCGGGTCAGCCCCCACCAGGCCAGCGCAAACCCGAGCCCGGCCGCCATGCCCACGTGCAGCCCGGAAATGGCCAGCAGATGCATCGTCCCCGTGGCCGCGAACAGCCGCTCCACCTCGGGCGGGATCGCCGCCCGGTCGGCCAGCGTCAGCGCCGCCAGCAGCCCGCGCTCCTCCGGCGGCAGCACCGCCAGCGCCTCGCGGACACGCTCGCGGGCAACCTGGAGCCAGCCGGGCGCGCGGCGCACCAGGCGCACCGGCCCGCGAGCGCTGCCAATCAGCGCCACGTGTCGGTCAAAGCACCATGCCTGAAAGTCGAAACCGCCGGGATTGCGATGATTGCTCGGACGATGCCAGCGCGCGGCGGCCTCGATGACATCGCCCGCGCGGAAGCCGCCGGCCCCCTCCTCATGGGCATGCCCGTACCCATGCACATACAGCCAGGCCGAACCCGCCAATCGAACGCCTGGGGCATCGTTCCTCGAAGAAGGGGCCGCGGACATCGCACGCGGAAGCCGCCGGACATCCTCCAGCCGCAAGCGCGCATACCCCGGCCCGCGACGCACCTTGGCCACCTCGGCGCGCACCCGCGTCTCGCCAGCGAGCCAGGCTTCATCCACATGCGCCAGGCGGGCATCCCACAGCAGGTTCGCGCCGCCCCAGAGCAGGCCGGCCAGCAGCCAGGCTCCCAGCGCCCGCGTGCGTGGCGCGGCCAGAAGACCCAGCGCCAAGGCCGCCACCCACGGCAGCCATGCCGCCGGAACCGCATCCACCCTCGCCAGCGCCACGCCCGCCGTCCAGCCCGCGGCGGGCAGGGCAAGCGGCAGCCGCGCCCCCGGCCTCAATCCTCGGGGTAGGCCACCCGGCCGCGAATCAACTGATCCGCTCCGAGCATGCGCCGGCTGACATCCACCAGGCGCGGCGCCTCATCCACGCGCGCCACGCCGCCGCCGGCCAGCAGGTTCACCGCCTCGCGCCCGCCAATCAGGATTGGCGCCTGGTAGAGCACCATCTCGTCAGTCAACCGCGCATCGAGAAAAGCCGCGTGCAGCATGCCGCCGCCCTCCACCAGCACCTCCCATCGCCCTTCCGCCGCCAGATGGCGCAACACCTCCACGAGGCTCGCCGCATGCACCACCTCGACGCCGGCGGCGCGCCAGTCGCGGGCGGCTTCCGTTTCGCGTCGCACATAGAGGCGCGATGGCGCGGCGCCATCGGCAATGCGAAAGGCGGCATCGAAAGGGGGGGTGTCGAAGCAGAGCACGCAACGCAGCGGCGGTTCCCCCGCCAGTGGCGCATGGCGCACGGTAAGGGCGGGATTGTCCTGCAACAAGGTGCCCGCGCCCACGAGAATGGCATGACTGGCGGCGCGCAGCCCATGGGCGTGACGCCGCGATTTCTCGTTGCTGATCCACTGCGAATGCCGTGCATGGGTCGCCAGCTTCCCGTCCAGCGAAATGGCCGCCTTGGCCGTCACCCATGCCCGCCCCAGGCGATGAAAATGAAGAAATCCCCGGTTGAGTTCGTCCGCATCCTGTTCCAGCACGTTGGGCGTCACATCCACGCCGTGGGCCTCCAGGAGCTTGCCGCCGCCCGCCATCTTCGGGTTCGGGTCGGACGAGGCATACACCACGCGGCGGATGCCGGCCCGGAGGATGGCGCTGGTGCAGGGCGGGGTGCGACCGTGCGCGGCGCAGGGCTCCAGCGTCACGTACAGCGTGGCCCCGCGCGCGGCGGAGCCGGCGGCCTGCAGGGCCACCACTTCCGCATGCGGCTTGCCCGGCCCTTCGTGCCAGCCCTCGCCGATCACCTCGCCGCCCGCGACCACCACCGCGCCCACGGCGGGGTTGGGGTGGGTCTTCCCCACCCCTTTCTGCGCCAGGTTCAGCGCCCGGGACATGAATCGCTCGTCGGTGAAACGATCCGTCCCGCTCATCCGCGTATGCTCTTAGGAAATTTAGTGCTGATGACCGCCGGGGCCATGCACATGGCCGTGTTCCAGCTCCTCGGGCGTGGCCTCGCGCACGCCGAGCACCTGCACGTCGAAATTCAGGGTCACGTCCGCCAGCGGATGGTTGCCGTCCACCGTCACCTCGTCGCCGTTCACCGCGGTCACGGTCACGATCTCGATGCCCTCCGGGGTCTGCGCCTGGAACTGCATGCCCGGCTCCAGCTTGTCAATGCCGCCGAACAGCGCGCGATCCACGGTCTTCACCAGCGACTCGTCGCGCTCGCCATAGGCGTCCTTCGGCTCGATGCTCACGTTCAGCGAATCGCCCTCGGACTTGCCCTCGAGCGCCTTCTCCAGACCCGGGATCATGTAGCCGATGCCGTGAATGTAAGCCAGGGGCTCCTGCCCCTTGGAGGTGTCCAGCACCTCGCCATCGTTGTTGGTCAGCGTGTAGTCAATGGTGACCACGGTGTTTTTCGCCACTTGCATTGTTCATCTCTCCATGGGTTTGCGGGCCTGACCCCGCGTCGGTGGGCTCACGCTGGCACATTTCGGGCAAACGGTCGAGCCTTGGCTGCCCTCCGGCGAATTGCTACATTCGCGAAGAAGGCTCAAAATCGCGTGGAGGCGACGGACATGGAAGACTGCATCTTCTGCAAGATACTCGATGGAAGCATCCCCTCGGACAAGGTGTACGAGGACGATGAGGTCTATGCCTTTCGGGACATCCATCCAAAGGCGCCCACGCATGTGCTGGTCATCCCGCGGCAGCACGTGCCCACGCTGAGCGATGCCAGGGACGAGAAACTGCTGGGCATGCTGATGAACCGCGTGCGCATGATCGCCGACGACGTGCTGAAGCTGGAGGCCGGCTGGCGCGTGGTCATCAACGTGCGCGCCGGCGGCGGGCAGGAAGTATATCACCTCCACGTCCACATCCTGGGCGGCAAGAAGCTGCCATTTTAGGGCCTGGCCGGAGAATGAAGAAGCGCGGCCGGAGCACGCCCACCGCATTGCAGGCGGGGCTGGCGGAGGTGCTGGGCGCGGAGCGCCTCGACCGCCTGGCCGATTCGGCGCGACTGGTGCGCACGTGGCCGCGGATGGTCGGCCCGATGCTGGCGGCGCACACCCGCCCCGTCGCCATCGAGGGCGACACCCTGCTGATCGCCGTGGATCATCCGGCCATGGCGCAGCAGATCCGTTTCCTGAATGATGAAATCCGCGAAGCCTGCTTCCGCAAGTGCCGCATCCGGAACCTGCGCCGCATCCGCACCCGCATCGAGCCTGGCGCGGGCGTGGAATCGGCCCGCAAGCCCCGCCCCACGCCCCGGCGGCTTACGCTGGCCGAGCGCAAGCAGGCGGCGCGCCTGCTTCGGCGGGTGCCGGACAAATCCCTGCGCGCGGCCATGTACGCCGCGCTGGTGGCCCAGATGGCTTTTCAATCGCCCCAACCATCGGAGCCATCGCAACCGAACAGCCTGACGGCGAACCCGCCGAGCAGGCCCGAAGAACCCCAAGTTGAATCCAGGTTGAAAACTGAAAACTGGAAAGCGCCATCCCACCCTCCCTCGGGCGGGCGGCGCGGAGAAGACCAGACAGGGGCCTGTTCGCACTTATTTGGATGGCGGCGACTTTGGCCATGATTTTGATCTCGCAAGGCAGCGCGCGCGTGGCGTGCCCTCCGCGGCACGCGAGCAAGCGATAACGCCGCGAGGCGGAATCATGGCCAAGTCCCTCCGGGCTGCGCCCGAAATGTTCCCGAATGGCGTCCACTCGGCGTTGCTCGGCTTGCGCATGGAACCACCATGCGCCGCGCCTCGCGCCTTGATTGTTCCCCATTGGGGCCGCATTTCGGGCGGCAGCGACACCGTCCAAATAAGTGCGAACAGGCCCTAGACAGCCCGCTCGATGAAGATTTCGATGCGGCGGTTTTTCGCCCGGCCGGCTGGCGTGTCATTACTGGCCACCGGCTCCTCGGCGCCACGGCCCTCGACGCGAATGCGCCGCGCATCCAGCCCCTCGCCCCAAATGAAGACCCGCGCCACCGCCGATGCGCGCGCGGCCGAAAGTTCCCAGTTGTCGGTGAATCGCGCGCGCAACTTCTCGCCCACCGGCAGCGCATCGGTATGCCCGACGATGCGGATCAGGCCATCCGAGCCCTTGAGCCGCCTGGCCACCTTGGCCAGCACCGCCCGGCCCTCCGGGCTGATGCGGATGGAGCCCTTGGGAAACAGCACCTGCTGCGGCATGGTCACCTTTACCGCCATGAGCGTGCCGCCACCCTTGGCCCTGGTTCCGGCCTTGGCGCCGGCATGGACTTCAGGCGCCGGCGCGGCCTGGCGCACGCCCTCCACTTTCACGCCCCGCGAGCGAATTTCCGGACGCAGGCCCGACCGCAGGTCGTTCAGCGTCTTTTCCAGCTTGTCCAGCCGCCGATCCTGTTCCTGGTCGTGCTGTTTCAGCGCCTTGACGTCGTCCACCGCGCCCATGACCTCGTTGTAATGGGTCTGGCTCAAACAGCCTGGCAGCAGCAACAGCAACGCGCCCATCCAGACATGCTTCTTCATACGTCCCTCCGTGCCTGCTTGAAGTTTCTTCGGGAAGGCAGACGGCAAGTTCCGCGCCATTCCTGAAGCAAAACATGAGAACCATGCGCCAACCACTCGTTATTGTAAAGGTTTTTCTTCTTTCAGTCAGAAGCCTCCATCAGGGCTAACGAGCTTCATGCCGACATCCGACCACCATTGCGGCCACGGCGCCCGCACATCCAGCAGCCTGCCGTCCGCGGGATGAGCGATGCGCAACCGCCAGGCATGCAGCGCCAGGCCGCGCCCGCCCAGGGCGCGAAACCGCCGGTTGTCATCCCGCGACCCGTACTTGCCATCGCCCAGAATCGCATGCCCCGCGGCCTGCAATTGCACGCGCAACTGGTGCGTCCGTCCGCTCTCCGGCATCAAGGCCAGCAGCGCTGCGCGCCATGCGTCCATCTCGCCGGGCTGCCCGGCCGCGAGATCGGCCCGGATGCAGGTCTGATAGTCGGTCACCGCAGCCTTGCCGCCGTCTCCCGTCACCACCACGCGCTCGCCGCCGCGCAAGCGGCCCTTGAGCAACCGCCCGCGCAAGCGGCCGGCAGGCGGCTCGGGCCAGCCGGCCACCCAGGCGAGATACGTCTTGTGTGCGGCCCGGTCGCGAAAGGCGGCAGTCAGCGCCCGCAGCACGGAAAGACGCCGCGCCAGCAAGAGGCAACCGCTGGTGTCGCGATCCAGCCGGTGCGCCAGCCGCAACTCGGGTACGCCGAGGCTCTCGCGGAGCTGCTCGATCAAGCCGTGCGCGTGGCCACTGCCGCCATGCACCACCACGCCCGGCGGCTTGTTGATGACGAGGAGGTCCGCATCCTCGTACAGCACCGGCGGCATCGGCGCCGCGCGCGAGCCTTGCAATGGAACTTGCGATGGAGCCCGCGTCCCGGCCGGCTGCCGCAGGCTGGCGGGCAGGAAGATTTCATCCCCGGCGGCCAGCCGCAACTCGGGCTTTGCGCGGCGACCGTTGACGCGCACATTGCCGCGGCGAATCAGCCGCATGACCAGGGGGCGCGCGCTGCCGCCCAGCCGTCGCAACAGCAGGCGATCCAGGCGGCTTCCCGCCTCCTCCGCATCCACGCGAATCCTGCTTGCCAGACAGGCCTGTTTGTCCCCGATGCTTGCCAAACCCCGCCCCCATCCACTAGCGTTTGCGGCCATGCAGTAGCTCCGCGTGTGCTCTGCGCGTATCGCATTCACGGGCCGCCGGGCCCATTCACGGGATGATTCCTTGAAACTTCGGGGCCGGCGACCGCAACCTCCGCCATGGCGCGCCGCCAGCTTTCGTCACCGGCGACGCCCGCGAGCCCGGCGCTCGCAAGCGGCGTGGATTCGCGATGAAAAACGCGCGCCGCGACAAGGCTAACGGGCACGGGAGACGGAAACCACGACCAATGTCGCCGTCGCCCACTCTCGCGTCGAGCCTGCAAATACAAAACGGGAACCGTCTGAAGATTCAGGCACGACAGGCCGGGAGTTTCCGCGCCTGACGAAACCGGAAATCGAACGCCGCGTCGCGTCGCGCACGAATGTTTCGTCAGGGGCCAATCCAGACCGATTTTCAGACGGCCAGGGTGTGGCATGAAGAAGAAAATCATGCTCATCAATGCCGTGCATCCGGAACAGAGCCGGGTCAGCATCATTGATGACAACTATCTCCAGGAACTGGACATCGAGTCCGCCCACAAGATCCAGACCAAGGGCAACATCTACAAGGGCATGATCACCAAGGTCGAGCCCAGCCTGCAGGCCGCCTTCGTGGAATACGGCGCGGCGCGGCAAGGGTTCCTGCCGCTGCACGACATCCATCCGGACTTCTGGAAGGAGGGCGTGGACAAGAGCCAGGACCCGCGCAAGGTCAACATCCAGGACGTGCTGGCGCCCAAGCAGCCGGTGCTGGTGCAGGTCGTCAAGGAGGAGCGCGGCACCAAGGGCGCGGCGCTGACCACCTACATCTCGCTGGCCGGCCGCTACCTGGTGCTCAGCCCCAACGCCGCGCGCGGCGGCATTTCCCGCAAGCTCAAGGAGGAGGAGCGCCGGGCGCTGAAAGCCATCCTGTCGCAGCTGAACGTGCCGGAAAACATGGGGCTCATCGTGCGCACCGCCGGCAAGGATCAGAAGCTGGAGGCCCTGCAACGCGACTTCACCTACCTGCAACGGCTGTGGGACGAAATCCGCATCAAGAGCGAGAGCGCGCCCATTCCGTCCCTGATCTACCTGGAAGGCGACCTGGCCACGCGCGCCATCCGCGACCATTTCACCGAGGACATCAGCGAAATCTGGGTGGATCAGCACGACGTCTACCAGCGCACCAAGCAGTTCGTGCACGCGGTGCTGCCGGGCAAGGAAAAGCTGGTCAAGCTCTACCGCGGCAAGAAGCCGCTGTTCCGCCACTTCGGCATCGAGGATCAATGCGAGGAAATCCACGAACGCGAAATCCGCCTGCCCTCGGGCGGCTCCATCGTCTTCGACACCACCGAGGCGCTGACGGCCATTGACGTCAACTCCTCGCGCTCCACGGGCAAGAAGCACATCGACGACACGGCGCTGGACACGAACC
>JALVTX010000111.1 GCA_027035825.1 Mariprofundaceae bacterium | reverse complement strand
GCGCGGCAGCCATGGATTACCTCGAATCCTTCCGCGTCGTGCGCTATGCGCCGATGACGATGTTCGGCGTGGATGTGTCCATCACCAATTCGGTGGTCTGGATGTGGGTGGCCGCGGGGACGTCTCTGGTCGCGTTTCTGCTCCTGACCATGCGGCGGCAACTCGTGCCGGGGCGAGCCCAACTGGTGGCGGAGCTGGCGTGGGAGTTCGTGGAGAACCTGGTGCGAAACAACATCCGCCCCCAAGGATGGTGGCATGTTCCACTGTTGTTCACCTTGTTCCACTTCGTCTTGTTCTGCAACTGGATCGGCCTGATTCCCGGGGCGTTCACGCCCACGTCGCAGATTGTCGTGACCGGCACGCTGGCGGCATGCATTTTCGCCTACACGGTGGTGTTGCGCATCGTGCTCCACGGACCCCGGTTCCTGCTGGCTTTCGTGCCCAGGGGAACGCCGGCATGGCTGTGGCCCCTGATGATTCCGATCGAGGTGCTGTCGTTCGCGGCCCGGCCGGTGACGCTGGCCGTGCGACTGTTTGCCAACATGACGGCGGGGCACACGGTGCTCGGCGTGATTGCTGGACTGGGGCTGGCTATTCCGTGGTTTGCGGCTTGGGCGCCGTTGGGCATGTCGGTGGTGCTACTGGCCGCGGAGGTGTTCATCGGCGCCATCCAGGCCTACATCTTCACCGTGCTGTCGTGCGTCTACATTGATGACGCCTACGGCGAGTGAGCTGGACATGGATACGGAAACGCGAACGCAAAGGAGGCAGGCATGGATGTGACGGCGGCATCACTGGTCGGCATGGGACTCGCGGCGGCGGGCATGGCGGGATCGGGGATTGGCATTGGCTACGTGTTCGGCAAGATGATCGAGGCCGTCGCCCGCCAGCCGGAAGCCGAGCCGCTGCTATCCAAGTATGCGTGGATCGGCTTCGCGCTGGTGGAGGCCATCGCGCTCTATGCGCTGGTGGTGGTGTTCATCATCATGGGCAAGGGCTGAGGTCATGCCGGCGGTGGCATGGGCGGCGGTGGAGCCGGCGTCGAATGGCCTGCCCCAGTTCGATCCGTCCACCTGGTCCGCCCAGGTGTTCTGGGAGGTCATCACATTTCTGGCTCTGCTGGAGCTGATGCGACGGTTCGTGATTCCGAGGCTCAAGGAGGTGCTGGAGGCCCGCGAAGCGGCCATCCGGCAGGCGGTGGAGGATGCCGCGCGCAACCGCGAGGAGAGCGAGCGGCTGATGGAAGAGCACCGGCGACGGCTGGCGGCGGTGGAGGAAGAAGCGGCGGGGATCTTGCGTCAGGCCGAGAAGCGGGCCGCGGAGATTCATGCGGAAGCGATGCGGCAACTGGATGAGGACATTCGCCGACGCAAGCAGGCGCTGTGGGAAGACATCGAGTTCGCCAAGCGGCAGGCGATGAAGGAGCTGCGGGCGGTGGCGGCCGAGGCGGCGGTGATGGCGGCGGAGAAACTGATGGCGCGCCGGATGGACGAGGAGACGGCGCTCCGGTTGGTGAACGAGGCCATCGAAGAGCTGGGGGCGGAGGACAATCGTTCTGTCGGCCCGGGAGAGGGAACGAAGCCCGGCCCGCAGCTGCACTGAGCGAGGGCGTTTTGCAAGCCCGGCGGCTTTGTGCGAACCTTCCGTGCAATCTCGCGCGATGGCGGAGGCCGCATGATTTCCGAATACAGTTTCCCCGATTTGCAGGTGTGCGTGCTGGCCGCGGGCAAGGGCAAGCGCATGCGCTCGAACCTGCCGAAGGTGCTGCATCCCGTGCTCGGCCGTCCGATGATCGATTACGTGCTGCACACGGTGGAGGCGTTGCGTCCGAAGGGGATTGCGGTGGTGACCGGCCACGGCTCCGAGCAGGTGCGCGCCCACGTGGGCCAGCCGAAGAACCTGGAGTGGGTGATTCAGGACAGGCAGCTCGGCACCGGCCACGCGGTGCGGCAGGCCGAGCAGGTCATCACCGACGTGCGCGACGTGCTCATCGTCTGCGGCGATACGCCCCTGCTCACCGCCGACACGCTGGCCCGGCTGGCCACCGAG
>JALVTX010000110.1 GCA_027035825.1 Mariprofundaceae bacterium | reverse complement strand
CGCTGGACGACTCCGAAATCCTCGAGGCCATCACCGAGCCGGTGAACGCCATCATCGAGGGCATCAAGGTCTGCCTGGAGCGCACGCCGCCGGAGCTTGCCGCCGACATCGTGGACAAGGGCATCGTGCTCACCGGCGGCGGCGCGCTGCTCTCCGGCCTCGATCAACTGATCCGGGAGGAAACCTCGCTCCCCGTCACCATCGCCGAGGATCCGCTGCGCTGCGTGGTGATGGGCTGCGGCCGCGTTCTCGAAGAACTGGATCGCATGCGGGACGTGCTGTTCGAGGAATAAGCCGTGCCGCGGCGAGCCTGGCGCCGCTGGTGGCGACTGCGTTGGTGGGCCGGCGCCCTGGCGGGATTGGCGACCCTTTATGCCATCCAGCCGCTGCCGATCGGCCCGCGCCTTGACCTGGATCTGTTCCCGCTGGTGGATGCGCTTCAGGCGCCCGCCCGCTGGTGGCGCGCCACGCGTCTCTGGTTCACCAACCAATCCCGCCTGACCGAGGAAAACCGCCGCCTGCGCGCCGCGCTGGAGCGGCAGGCCGGCGCCCGCCAGGAGCTGAACGCGCTGCGGGCCGAGAACCGCCAGCTCCGGGCCCTGCTGAAGCTGAAGGACATCCCGGGATTCCGCTGGCGGGCGGCCAAGGTGCTGGGCCGCAGCCCCGACCAGATGAGCCAGCGGCTGCTGCTCTTCACCCAGGCCGACGCCAGCGCGGGCGACGTGGTCGTCTCGCGCAACGGGCTGGTGGGCCTGGTTTCCGAGACGCGCGGACGGCGCGCCGCCGTGCGCACCATCCTGGACGCCTCGCTCTCGGCGCCGGTCACGTTGCCGGGAAGACGGCTGGCGGCGCTGGTGCGCGGCCAAGGCGAGCGCCTGCGGGTGGACTTCGTGCCGCTGGCCGATGCGCCGCCCCCGGGCAGCGTGCTGGTCACCAGCGGCGCCGGCGGCGTGTTCCCGCCGGGCATCCCGGTGGCCCGCGTCACCCGCGTTCGCCCCGTGGCCGGCAGCCTCTTCGCCGAGGTGGAGGCCGAGCCGGTGGCAACCTGGCGACGGGACGCCTGGCTGTCCATCGCCTCGCGCAAGACGCCGGCCGCGGCGGCGGCCGATTCCGACGCCCGGCCATGATCTCGCCGATTCCCGTCCTGGTGTTGACGCTGGCGTTCGCCGGCCTGGGGCTAAACCTGGCCGCGGGCGGCACGCCGCAGCCCGACTGGGCGCTAGCCCTGCTCGCGGCCGCCCTGCTGGCCCGCCGGCATGCCTGGCCTTGGGCGCTGCCGGCCCTGCTGCTGCATGATCTCGCGCTCTACTGGTCGCCATGGGGCGCGTTTCCCGTCGGCTGTCTCTATCCCTGGGCCGTGTCGCGGCTGGATGCGCAGGCGGGGCCGGGGCTGCCGCAACGACTGGCATTGATGATGGCGCTGACGGCGCCGATGCTCTGGCACGGCTGGAGCCTCGCCTCGTGGCTGCTGACGATGGCCTGCTGCGTGCCGGTCTGGCATGCCATGGTCGAGGCGCTCGAACACCGCCATGCTTGAAATCCGACGCATCTTCGAGCGCCGGTTGCTGCTCTTGCAGCTCATCGGCCTGCTGTTGCCGCTGCTGCTCGCGGCCCGATTGCTGGATTTGCAGTGGATCCAGCACCGGGGCCTCTTGGAAAAGGCCGAGCGCAACCGAGTCAACATCGTGCCCGTCCCGCCCACGCGGGGCGAAATCGTGGATCGCCATGGCCGGGGACTGGCCGTCAACCACATCTCCTGGCGGCTGACCCTGATCCCCGAGCGCGTCGAGCACCTGGAAGCAACGCTGAAGCGCCTGCAAGGCATGCTCGGCTGGAGCAACGCCCGACTCCGGCGGCTGCGCGCGCGCATCCGTCGCGCCCGGCCGGACCGCCCCGTGCTGCTGGCCGACAAGCTGGACTGGAGCCAGGCCGCGCCCATCGCCGCGCGGCTGTACGCGATGCCGGGCGTGGACGTGCGCGTCGGCACCCACCGCTTCTATCCCTTCGGGGCGCTGACCTCGCACCTCATCGGCTACCTCTCGCTGGCCGGCCCGGAGGACGTGCGCGCCGGCGTCCTGCCCACCGAGAAGGTGGGCCGCAGCGGCGTGGAGCGGCTGTTCGAGGACAGGCTGCACGGCAAGCCGGGCGCGCAGTACGAGGAGGTGGACGCGCACGGCCGCCGGGTGGACGTGTTCAAGCGCATTCCGCCGGTCATGGGCCAGCGCGTGCGGCTGGCGCTGGACGCGCGCCTGCAACAGGCGGCCGCCCGGGCGCTGGGCGACCGCGCCGGCGCCGTGGTGGCGCTGGACGTGAACACCGGCGAGGTGCTGGCCCTGCTCAGCCAGCCGGGATTCGCGCCCAATCGCTTCATCACGGGCCTGGAAACCGAGCAATGGCAGGCCTGGGTGAACGATCCGCGCCACCCGCTGCTGAACCGCGCCCTGCAGGCGGCGTTCCCGCCGGCCTCCACCTTCAAGCTGCTGGTCGGCCTGGCCGGCCTGCGGCGGGGCGCGCCGCTGGCGACAGCCTCCACGCAGTGCGAGGGCTTTCTGGAGCTGGCCGACCGCAAGCTGCGCTGCTGGAAACGCACCGGCCACGGCCGGGTGAACCTGCACAAGGCCATCGTGGAATCCTGCGACGTCTACTTCTACGAGCTGGGCGACCAGCTCGGCATGCCCGCCATCAGCGAGGAGGCGGCCCGCTGGGGTTTTGGCCAGCACACGGGCATCCGGCTGGGGCCGGAGGCCACGGGCACCGTGCCGGGGCCCAGGAAGCGCGCCGGCCGCCGCTGGCGCCATTGGTTCCGGGGCGAGACGATGATCACCGCCATCGGCCAGGGCGAGGTGACGGCCACGCCGCTGCAACTGGCGCGCTTCGCCGCCGCCATCGCCAACGGCGGCCGGCTGCTGGCGCCGAACCTGCTGGCCGACGCGCCGCCGCGCGTGACGCGCGCGCTGGACGTGAGCCCCGCCCAACTGGCCATCATCCGGCGCGCCATGCGCGATGTCGTGGCCAACCCCCACGGCACCGCGCACGCGGCCCTGCGCGGGCTGCCCTGGCCCGCGGCCGGCAAGACCGGCACCGCCCAGGTGATCGCCAAGGCGCAAGACGTGAAGGGCTCCGATGCCAAAACGCTGAGCTATCTCCACCGCGACCATGCCTGGTTCGTCGGCTTCGCGCCGGTGGATAAGCCGCGCATCGCCTTCGCGGTTTTTGTCGAGCATGGCGGCCACGGCGGCAGCGCCGCGGCGCCCGTGGCGGCGGCATTGCTGCGCGCGGCGGCGGCCGAGTCGAAGCAGGCGCAACCGCTCGCCTCGCGGGAGCGCGCGCGATGATGGACACGCTGAAGCGCATGGACGCGGTGCTGCTCCTGTGCCTGGCGTGCCTCGCGGCACTGGGGCTGACCACGCTGTACGCGGCCGTGCATCAGGGCGGCCTGCATCTGTGGCATCGCCAGATCATCTACTGGCTGACGGGAATGGCCGGCTTTCTGGCCGTGTGCTTCACGCCGCTGCGGGCGGCGGGGCTCCTGGCCTGGCCGGCCTACGCGCTGGCGCTGCTGGCGCTGGCGCTGGTGCCCCTGGTGGGCCAGGTGCAGATGGGCGCGCGGCGCTGGCTCGATCTTGGCGCCTTCCACGTGCAGCCCTCGGAGCTGATGAAGTGGGCGCTGATGCTGGCGCTGGCCCACTGGTTCGCGTCGCGCGACGCGGCCTCCAAAAAGAATGCCGCGGTGGCCGTGGCCATGATCGCCATGCCCGCCGGGCTCATCATCATCCAGCCCGACCTGGGCACGACGCTGGTGCTGGCCGCCGCCGGCGCGGTGATGCTGGTGGCGGCCGGTCTGCCCTGGCGCTGGGCCGCTGGCGGCTTGGGCCTGATGCTGGCCGCGCTACCGTTCGTCTGGCAGCACATGCACGCCTACCAGAAACAGCGCGTGCTCACCTTCCTGAACCCGCAGTCCGACCCGCTGGGCGCGGGCTACCACGTCATCCAGTCCATGATCGCCATCGGCTCCGGCGGCATCTTTGGCAAGGGCTTCCTGCACGGCACGCAGGCCCGGCTGCACTTCCTGCCCGAGCAGCACACGGATTTCATCTTCGCGGTGCTGGCCGAGGAGGGGGGCTTCGTGGCGGCGTCGGTGCTGCTGCTGCTTTACGTGGTGATGATTGCCCGCATCCTGGCCATCGCGCGACGCGCGGCCACCCGCTTCGGCAGCCTCATCTGCATCGGCGTGGCCACCATCTTCACGCTCTATGCCGCCATCAACATCGGCATGGTGACCGGCGTGCTGCCGGTGGTGGGCGTGCCGCTGCCGTTCGTCAGCTACGGCGGCTCGGCGCTGCTGACGATGCTGCTGGCGCTGGGACTGGTCATGCGCGTGGCCATCGAATCCAGGGGCAGGGTGTACTGGCAGCGCCCGGGCAGCCCGCTGGCCTGAGCGCCTGGCCCGGGCGCATTCAGATCGACAGCTTCCACAGGCCGGCGCAGAAAAAGGCGGCAGCCAGCGACGCGAACAGCAGGCGCAACGCCAGCCGCGCCGCATCCTCGCTCGCCCGGGCATGCAGCCGGGCCCCGGCCCGCACCGCGCGCGGCATCACGAGCAGCACGCCCAGCCATGCACCAACGAGCCACGGCGCGACGGGGCCGAGCAGCGCCCGCCAGTCGTCTTCCAGCGCCAGGTTGGCGACCACCGCCGCGCCCGCCATCAGCGCCCCGCACAGGGCCGACGTGCCCACCGCCTCGCGCAGCGACAGGAAACGCCGCAGCAGCGGCGCCAGCATCGTGCCGCCGCCAATGCCGAGCAAACCGGAGGCAATGCCAATGGGCGCGGCCAGCATGGCGGCGGCCCGCGGCCCGGGCGAGGCCGTCCCGCCCACGCGCTTGCCGTAGTCCCAGGCCACCCAGCCATCCAGCAGCGCCAGTCCAAGGAACATGCCGGCCTCCGGCACGCGCAGCGTGCTCCACAACCCCAGCGCCGCGCCCAGCATGAGGCCCGGCAGCAGCAGGCGCGCCATGTCCGTCCGCACATGCCCCAGCCGCGCATGGGCGCGGGCCGAGAACAGACCCGTGAGCGCCACCGCGCCCAGACTGGCCAGCACCGGCGCCGAGAGTGCGTTGGCGCCGGCGGCCGGCGGCATCAGGGCATAGAACAGCGGCACGTAAACCAGCCCGCCGCCGATGCCGGCCAGCCCCGCCATGGCGCCGCCCAGCGCGCCGCCGGCCAGCCCCGCCAGCAATCCCCGGGCCAGCTCCCAGCCCAGGGCCGAGAGTCCGGGCGTCAGCGGCCCTTCCAGCGCACGCGCCGACCCTCGACAACAAAGCCCTCGCGGATCATGCGCGCCAGCGTCTCGGGATAGAGCCGGTGCTCGGCTTCATGGATGCGCGCATGCAGCGTCGCCTCGGTGTCGTCCTCGCGCACCGGCACCGCCGCCTGCGCCAGGATGGGCCCGCCGTCCAGCACCTCGTTGACCAGGTGCACGGTGACACCGGTGATGGTGACGCCATATTCCAGCGCGTCGCGCACGGCATGCGCGCCCGGAAAGGCCGGCAGCAGCGCCGGATGGATGTTGATGATGCGGCCCGCGAACCGCCGCACGAAGGCCTCGGAGAGAATCCGCATGTAGCCGGCCAGCACGATCCATTCGCAGCCCGCCTGCTCGATGCGCTCGGCGCAGGCCATGTCGAAGCGCTCGCGGCTCTCGTAGTCCCGGGGATTCAGGTGAACGACCTCGGGCACACCGGCTTTTCGGGCAATCTCCAGCGCGCCGGCGTCGGCGCGGTCGGAAAGCGCCAGCCGCACCTCGGCCGGGCAGGCGCCGGCCTCGATGGCCGCCAGAATCGCGCCCAGGTTACTTCCCTTGCCCGAGGCCATCACGGCGATGGGTGATGCTGGCATGTTTTCCTCCTCGTATTTGATCCCAACGCAAAAAGTCCGTCCATGGATTTTTGCTTGACGGGAAGCGAAAGGCGCGACTTTCGCTTCCCTCACAAATCCATCGCTTGCATGCGCAAGCTCTGGATTTGCGCGCCATCCTTGGCCGCGATGACAGCTTCCTGCAAAGCCGCCATTCATGATCCGCGTCGAGCGACTCGCGCCCGGGATGATGCCCCATCCGGGCGTCCCGTTCACCCGCGGCCAAAAAACCGCTGCACGGGCATGTGTTCATGCGCGGACGCGGACGCTACCATGTTGCGCATGTCTTTGGTGGACACGCTCACGCGCCGCGTGCGGGACGCGATTCCCGAGGCCGAGGTGGAAGCCCGCCTGTTCTCCGGCGACGACCACGTGGAGATGCGCGTGGTTTCTCCCGCCTTCGCCGGCAAGTCGCGCGTGGCGCGGCACCAGATGGTGTACGCGGCGCTGGGCGAGCTGATGCGCGGGGACGTGCACGCGCTGGCGCTGCAAACATGGACGCCCGAGGAATGGGCCGAGAAAAGCGAGGAACAATGATGGACCCGATCCAGGAACGCATCGACAAGCTGGTGCACGAATACGACATCGTGTTGTTCATGAAGGGCACGCCGGAGTTCCCGCAATGCGGCTTCTCGCAGCGGGTGGCCGCCATTCTGGACGCCTACGGCGTGCCGTACGCGGCCGTCAACGTGCTGCTGGACAACGACATCCGCGAGGGCGTCAAGGTCTATGCCAACTGGCCGACGATCCCGCAGCTCTACGTGAAGGGCGAGTTCATCGGCGGCTGCGACATCGTCTCGGAAATGCACGAATCCGGCGAACTCGCCGAGCTGCTCAAGCCGTTCCTGCCAGAGAAATAAACGCATCGCATCCGGGCTTGTGCCGGCGCCCGCGCTGGTCTATAAATCCGGTGACGATGAATCGCTTCCTGTCAGCCTTGATCCAGACGCCGGACACCTTCCCGGCCGCATGCGGGGAAACAGATGCAGACTAAGCTGACCCAGAAACTGGGGCAGCGGCTGGCGCTCACCCCACAGCTCACGCAGAGCCTCAAGGTGCTGGCCATGAACGCCATGGACCTCGAGGCCTACATCGAGGAATGCATCGAATCCAACCCCCTGCTGGAGCGCGACGAACAGGCCGCACCGGAAAATGCCGCCGCGGCCGAGCCGCGGGCCGAGGCGACGCCGGAGGCCGACTGGCGCGAGACCGGCGACAACCGCTGGGAAACCATGTATTCCGGGGCCCGGAACGACGGCGCCGACATGCGCGACCAGCAGTGGCAGGCCACGCAGACCCTGGGCCAGTCCCTGCACGAGCAGATCGACCAGCAGCCGATGGACGAAAACGCGCGCGCCATCGCCCATGCCATCGTGGACTCGCTGGACGATGACGGCTACTTCCGCATGCCGCCGCCGGAGCTGGCCGAAGCCGTGGGCGCCGACGCCGAGGCCGTGGAGCGGGTGCTGACCGGCATCGTGCAGCAACTGGAGCCGGCCGGCATCGGCGCGCGCGACCTCACCGAGTGCCTGCTGCTGCAACTGGATGCCGACACCGACTGCGACCGCCTGGCCCGCCGGCTGCTGCTGCACTTTCCGGAGCAGCTTTTCGAACCCGACGAGAAGCTGGCCCGGCTGGCCGAGTGCGACGTAACTGAGCTGGCCTGCGCCCGCGCGCGGCTGCGGCGCCTCGATCCCTTCCCCGGCCATGGCCTGCACGGCGAGGAGAACATCTACATCCGGCCCGAAATCATCTTCCGCCGCACGCCGGACGGCGACATCGTCATCGAGATTCCCGGCTATTCCTGGCAGGGGCTGCGACTGAACGAGCAGTGGCGGAACCGCCAGTGGCAGGGCGCCGAGCGCGAGTTCGTGGACAACGCCACGCGCGAGGCCAAGTGGCTGCTCTATGCGCTGGAGCAGCGCCGCGACACCCTCTACAAGGTGGCCGAATGTCTGGCGCGCCGCCAGCGCGCCTTCCTGGAATACGGCCTGTTGGGCCTGAAGCCGCTGACGCTCCAGGACGTGGCCGAGGAGGTGGGGCTGCACGAGTCCACCATCTCCCGCGTCACCAGCGGCAAGTATGCCGAGACACCCCTGGGCCTCATCGAACTGCGCCGCTTCTTCTCGGCCGGCCTGCCGACGCGCGGCGGCGGCCAGATCTCCGTCTATCGCGTGCAGCAGCGGGTGAAGGCGCTGATCGAGTCGGAGCCGGCCGGGCGGCCGATTTCCGACCAGGCCATTTCCGACCGCCTGCAGGCGGAAGGCATCGAGATTGCTCGCCGCACCGTGGCGAAATACCGGGAGTCGCTGGGCATCCCGCCCAGCAGCCAGCGTCGCCGGATGCATCCGCGACGTCATCAACACGCAAGGAGATAGCCTATGCAAGTGTCCATCACGGGAAGACATGTGGAACTGACCGATGCGCTGAAGCAGTACATCGAGGAGAAACTGCAACACCTGAAGCATTCGTTCGATCAGGTGGTGGACGTGCACGTGGTGCTGAGCGTGGAGAAGTTTCGCCATCGCTGCGAGGTCACCATCCAGGCCAACCGCCTGAACATCCACGCCAGTCACGAGACCGACGACATGTACGCCTCCATTGACGGCGTGGTGGACAAGCTGAACCGGCAGCTCAAGCGCTATCGCGCCAAGATGCGCAAGCACCAGGCGGCAAAGGCGCCGGAATCGGGCGGCATCGAGGTGTCGCACCGGGTGCTGGAGCGGCCCGAGGCCGAGGAGCTGCCGGAGGATCACACGCCGACGGTGCTGGAGATGGAGCGCATGGCCGCCAAGCCGATGAGCGTGGACGAGGCGGTGATGCAGCTGGAGCTCTCCGAGCGGACGCCGGTGCTGGTCTTCACCAACGAGGAGACCAACAGCATGAACGTGCTCTACCGCCGCCACGACGGCACGCTGGGCTGGATCGCGCCCGA
>JALVTX010000109.1 GCA_027035825.1 Mariprofundaceae bacterium | reverse complement strand
TGGCCGCCGCCGAAGTTCACGGCGTAGATGCCGCGATCCAGCGAGGCGATGATGTCCTCGGGGCTGGCGTCGCCCGCGAGCATGAAGGTGTTGGTCATGCGCGGCAGCACCGGGTGGGCGTAGGACTCCCGGCGGCCGTTGCCGGTGGGCTGCATGCCCATCAGCCGCGCGTTCTGGCGGTCGTGCAGGTAGCCGGTGAGGATGCCGTCCTCGATGAGCACGGTGCGGCCGGTGGGCGTGCCCTCGTCGTCCACGTTCAGCGAGCCGCGGCGCTCGGGGATCGCGCCGTCGTCCACCACGGTGACGCCCGGCGCGGCCACGCGCTGGCCGATGCGGCCGGCGAAGGCCGACGTGCCCTTGCGGTTGAAGTCGCCCTCCAGCCCGTGGCCGATGGCCTCGTGCAGCAGGATGCCGGGCCAGCCCGGGCCCAGCACCACCGGCATCGGCCCGGCCGGGGCGGGCCTGGCTTCCAGGTTGAGCAGTGCGATGCGCACCGCCTCGCGCGTGAATTCCCCGGCCGCGTCGCCCGAAAGCAGCCGCTCCAGCCCGAAGCGGCCGCCGCCGCCGGCGCTGCCCGTCTCTCGTCGACCATCCTGCTCCACCACGACGGACACGTTCAGGCGCACGAGCGGCCGAGCATCGTGGATGTGCGCGCCGTCCAGGCGCACGATGTGGATGTCTGAGTACGAGGCCGAGACGCTGGCGAAGACCTGCGCCACGCGCGCATCCATGCCGCGCGCCAGCGTGTCCACGCGCTCAAGCAACGCCTTGCGATCCTCGATGCTGGCCGCCAGCGCCGGGTTCTCGGGCGCGTAGAGCCGCTGGCCGGCGGGGGCGGGATGGACGGACACGGGCGCCCGGTTGCCGCCGGATTCGGCGATGGCGCGGGCGGCCCGGGCGGCCTCCATCAGCGCCGCGGGCTCCAGCCGGTCGGTGCAGGCATGGCCGGCCGCCTCGCCTGCGACCACGCGCGCGCCAAGGCCCTGGTGCGTGGCGGCCGAGACGTGCTTGACCCGGCCTTCCTCCAGCGCCAGCGATTCGGATTCGGTGTGCTCCAGGTAGAGATCGGCGTCGTCCGCGCCGGCGGGCGCGAGCGCGTTCATCATCTGTTGCAATGTGGTTTCGGGGACGGCCAGCGGCATGGCCGGCAAATCTTCACGCCGCCGGGTGGCTGTCAATAGCCGCGCGGGGTAGGCTCGCGGCCATGAAGTGTCTGACAGGGCCTGTTCATGCATGGCTGGACGGCGACGGCTTTGTCCATGATTTCGATCTCGCAAGGCAGCGCGCGCGTGGCGTGCCCTGTGCGGCACGCGAGCAAGCGATAACGCCGCGAGGCGGAATCATGGACAAGCCCCTCCGGGCTGCGCCCGAAATGCGCCCACTCGGCGTTGCTCGGCTTGCGCATGGACCCGCCATGCGCCGCGCCTCGCGCCTTGATTGGTCGCATTTCGGGCGGCAGCGACGCAGGCCAGCCATGCATGAACAGGCCCCGTCCGATGCGGTGTTGCTGCAAGTGTTGAGCGATGCGCTGGCGGCGGCCGGCATCGGCTTCCGCGTCGAGGATGCTGGCATGCGCGCGCTGCTGCCGTTGCCGGGCGTGATGGACGCGCGGGTGATGGTGGAGGCGGCGGACATGCCCGCGGCCAGGCGCGTGTTGCGCGACCTTGGGCTGAACGGCGCGGAAGCTGCGCAAGGAGACGGCGATGCTTGATGGCGCGTTGGCCCTGGTTTCGGGCCTGGGGTGGTTGCTGGCGAAGCCAGGATTGCGGGCCGTGCTCTGGCGCGTGCTGGCGCTGCTGTTCGTGTTGCTCGTCGGCGTCGTGGCCGGCGCTTACGAGCTGGCGGACTGGCTGGCCGCGATGTGGATTCCGCGGGGGGACGCCTGGTACTGGCAGGTTCTGGGCTGGCTGGCCGAGTTCGCCTCGGTGGCGCTGGCGGTGCTGACGGGAGTGGTGTCGTTCACGGCGCTGGGTTCGGCCGCGGCGGCGCCCTGGCTGGATGAGCTGGCGGCTCGCGCCGAGGCGTTGGCCGGCATGGAGGCCGCGGCGTCCGCCGCGCC
>JALVTX010000108.1 GCA_027035825.1 Mariprofundaceae bacterium | reverse complement strand
AAGGCGATGTCCGGCATGGCCAGTTGGAACAGGATGGCGACGACGGTGGCCACGCCGTCGAAGTGGCCGGGGCGGCTCGCCCCGCACAGGCAGCCGGCCAGCGCGTCGTCCACGCGCAGCGACACCCGAGGCTCGCCGTCCGGGTAGAGTGTGTCGGGATGAAAGAGGATGTCCGCGCCCAGTTGCTCGC
This sequence comes from Mariprofundaceae bacterium, assembly GCA_027035825.1. GTDB lineage: Bacteria > Pseudomonadota > Zetaproteobacteria > Mariprofundales > Mariprofundaceae > JALVTX01. The sequence continues at coordinate 1,877 of JALVTX010000108.1, read as the reverse complement.
AAAGCGCGGCGTCGGCTTCGAAGGTGCGGGGATAGCGGTCGAAATCCTCGTTCGGGCCGAACTGGAGCGGGTTGACGTAGATGCTGACGATGACGGCGTCGGCCGCCTCGCGCGCGCGATGGATGAGGCTGGCGTGCCCGGCGTGCAGGCAGCCCATGGTCGGCACCAGAGCCACGCGGCCGCGCAGTCGCCGCCGCGTTTCGCGCATCTCCGCCATGCCGCAGATCACGTCCATCAATCTCCCCCGGGCGGGAAGCGGCCGTTCTTCACGTCCGCGCTCCAGCGGTTGATGGCGTCGGTGATGGTCGCTCGCAGGTTGGCGTAGGCCGGCGCGAACGGCGGATTGCGCTCGGACAGCCCCAGCAGATCGTGCCAGACCAGCACCTGCGCGTCACAGTCCGGCCCCGCCCCGATGCCGACGGTCGGGATGTCCAGCTCCCGGGTGATGGCGGCGGCGAGCCCGGCCGGGATGTTTTCCAGCACCACGGCCACCGCGCTGGCCTCCGCCACCGCCCGGGCGTCGCGAAGGATGGATTCCCGCTCCGCTTCATCGCGGCCGCGGCGGCCATAGCCGCCCAGACGCTTGACGGATTGCGGTTGCAGGCCGACGTGCGCCACCACGGCAATGCCTCGCTCGGCCAGGAAGCGGATGGTGTCGGCCATCGGCTGGCCGCCTTCGAGCTTCACCGCGTCGCAGCCGGTTTCGCGCAGCACGCGCGCGGCCGTTTCGAAGGCCTGCCCGGGCGAGACCTGGTAGCTGCCGAACGGCAGGTCGCAGACCACCCAGGCGCGGCGGCGTCCGCGTACGACGGCGGCCGTGTGGTGGATCATCTGCTCCAGCGTGACCGGAATCGTGGAATCGAAGCCCAGGCAGGTCATGCCCAGCGAGTCGCCGACCAGCAGCACGTCCACGCCGCCGGCCTCGGCGAGCGCGGCGCTGGAGGCGTCCCAGGCCGTGAGCCAGGCCATCTTGTGGCCGTCCCGCTTGGCGCGCGCCAGCGTCGCCGCGGTGACGGGAGAAGCATGCGTCATCGTGTCCTTCCTTCCGCTTCGGCCCCGTGCGGGTGCCGTCTTCAGGATGGCGTGATGCTATACCCGCGGCGGACTTCTGACCATCAGCGACCGGCGAGGGCGCGCCCGACCGGGAGGGATGCCCCGCTGGCGGCGTTTCATGGCCTTTCCACCCGTCGGCTGAACGAGGCGAACAGGCATGGCAGCACGAACAGCGTCAGCAGCGTGGAGGAGATCAGGCCGCCGACGACCACCGTGGCGAGCGGCCGCTGAATCTCCGAGCCCACGCCCGTGGCCAGCAGCAAGGGCAACAGCCCCAGCGCCGCGATGGTGGCGGTCATCAGCACCGGCCGCAGCCGGCTTTCGGCGCCGCGGCGGATGGCCTCCTCCACGTCATCGCCGCGCCAATGGCGGTTGATTGCATCCACGAGCACCACGCCGTTGAGCACCGCAACGCCGAACAGGGCGATAAAGCCGATGCTGGACGGCACCGACAGATACTGGCCGGAGATGGCCAGCGCCACGACGCCGCCGATCAGCGCCATCGGCACGTTGAGCATGATGAGCGCAGCCTGCCCGATGGAATGGAACATGAAATACAGCAGCAGGAAAATCAGCAGCAGGGAGATGGGCACCACCACCATCAGCCGCGCCTGCGCGCGTTGCTGGTTCTTGTACTGGCCGCCAAACACCACGGAATAGCCGGCCGGCAGTTTCACCTCGCTGTGAATGCGCCGATCCAGCTCGGACACCAGGCTGCCCATGTCTCGACCTTCGACATTGCACTGGATGACCACGCGGCGCTGCACGTCGTCCCTCCGGATCATCGGCGGGCCCTGCTCGATGCGCACGTCGGCCACGTCGCC
>JALVTX010000107.1 GCA_027035825.1 Mariprofundaceae bacterium | reverse complement strand
TGGCCGACGACGAGGATCGCGAGAACGAGGGCGATCTGGTGATGGCCGCCGAATGGATCACGCCGGAGGCGGTCAATTTCATGGCCACCCACGCGCGGGGGCTGATCTGCCTGGCGCTGACCGAGGATCAGGTGCGGCGGCTGCGGCTGCCGCTGATGGTTCAGGACTCGAACGCCAAGTTCAAGTCGGCGTTCACGGTGTCCATCGAGGCCGCTGAGGGCGTGACCACCGGCATCTCGGCCTTTGACCGGGCGCAGACCATCCGCGTGGCCTCGGACGAGAACTCCGGCCCGGATGACGTGGTCATGCCGGGACACGTGTTTCCGCTGATGGCGCGCGACGGCGGCGTGCTGGTGCGCGCCGGGCACACCGAGGCCAGCGTTGACTTGGCGCGCATGGCGGGGCTGAAGCCGGCGGCGGTGATCTGCGAAATCATGAACGAGGATGGCACGATGGCGCGCATGCCGGAGCTGAAGGCGTTCGCGGCGCGGCACAATCTCAAGGTCGGCTGCATCGCGGACATCATCAGTCACCGGCTCAAGACCGAGTCGCTGGTGCGGCGCGAGGTCGAGGTGCGGCTGCCGACCGAGTTCGGCGAATTCCGGCTCGTGGCCTACAGCAATGCCGTGGATCGGGCCGAGCACGTGGCGCTGGTGATGGGCGAGCCCAAGGGCGACGAGCCGTGCCTGGTGCGCGTGCACTCGGAGTGCCTGACCGGCGACGTGTTCGCCTCCCGCCGCTGCGATTGCGGCTCGCAGCTGCACGCGGCGATGCGGCAGGTGGCCGAGGCCGGCTGCGGCGTGATTCTCTACCTGCGGCAGGAGGGGCGCGGCATCGGGCTCATCAACAAGCTCAAGGCCTACAAGCTCCAGGACGCCGGCCACGACACCGTGGAGGCCAACCGCAAGCTGGGCTTCCGCGCCGATCTGCGCGACTACGGCATCGGGGCGCAGATCCTGCGCGATCTGGGCCTGCGCAAGCTGAAGCTGATGACCAACAACCCGAAGAAGATCATCGGCCTGGACGGCTACGGGCTGGAGGTGGTGGAGCGCGCGCCGCTCCAGGTGACGCCGCACGAGGACAACATCGCCTATCTGACCGCCAAGCGCGACAAGATGGGGCACATGCTGAACCTGCGCGAGGATCCGTCCGCCGGGGGCGATGACGCATGAGCCTGGACGCGCCTTCGTTCGATTCCCAGCTGGATGCGGCCGGGCTGCGCATCGGCATCGTCGTGGCCCGGTTCAATGCCGACATCACGGAGCGCCTGCTGGAGGGCGCGCAGGCGGCGCTTATGGCGCATGGCGCGGCCGGGGATGACATCCGCATGGTGCGCGTGCCGGGGGCGCTGGAGATTCCGGCCGTGGCCGCGCGCATGGCGGAGACGGGCTTTGACGCCATCGTCTGCCTGGGTTGCGTGATTCGCGGCGGCACCGCGCATTTCGACCACGTCTGCCGGGTGGCGATGGACGGCATCGGCCGCGTGGCCGAGCTGGCCCGCGCCGGCGTTGGCAACGGGGTGCTGACGGTGGATACCCGTGAGCAGGCGCTGGAGCGCGTGGGCGGCGCGCATGGCCACAAGGGCGAGGAGGCGGCGCTGACGGCGGTGGAGATGGCGCACCTGTTGCGCGCCTTCGACGTGACGGATAGGACTGGCTGATGGCCAATCGCCACAAGGCGCGCCAGTCCGCGCTGGAGGTGCTGTACGCCTGGGACAGCGGCGGTCGCGACGATGCGGCGGTTCCGGCGCTGCTGGCCGACCGGCTGAAGGAAGAAGGGCGCGGCGACCAGGATGCGGCCTACCTGCGCGAGCTGGTGCATGGCGTCACCACCGAAGTGGCGGAGCTGGATGACTGGATCGGCAAGGGCGTTCGCGGGCGCAGCCTGGCCAGCATCGCCCGCATCGAACACAACGTGCTGCGCATGGCCGTGTGGGAGATGCGCAACCGGCTGGAGATTCCCTACCGCGTCATCATCAACGAGGCGTTGCAACTGGCGCGCGAATACGCCGACGAGCCGGGCCGCGGATTCATCAACGGCGTGCTCGACCACCTGGCGCGCGAACTGCGCGGCATGGAAATCCAGGCCCGGCAGCCGAGCGCCGAGCGTCGATCTTCCGAGTAGGGAGCCGACCGCCGCGGCGCGCATGGACGAGTTCGAACTGATCGAGCGCGCGTTTCGCGCCCGCGCTCCCGTCACCCACCCGTGGACACGGGTTCCCAATGGCGATGACGCCTCGGTGCATGCCGGCCCCGATGGCATGGACATCGTCGTCAGCACGGATACGTCCGTGGCCGGCCGCCACTGGCCGGAGGATGCGCCGCTGGATCGCGCGGCGGCGCGCGCGGTGAACGCGGCGCTGTCCGATCTCGCGGCGATGGGAGCGGAGGCCGCCTGGTGCTGGCTGAACGTGATGGTGCGTGAGGCGCGCGAGGCGGACGCGATGGGCGAGGGGGCGGCCCGGGCGCTGGCGGCGGCGCGGGTGGAACTGGCCGGCGGGGACATGGTGCGCGCGCCGCTGAACGCGCTGACGGTGACGGTGGCGGGCCTGGTTCCCGAGGGGCGGGCGATGCGTCGCAGTGAGGCCCGCGCGGGCGACGACCTGTGGCTGGCTGGCGAATGCGGCCTGGCCGCCTGGGCGCTGGAGGCATGGCAGGCTGGCCGCCGCGATGTGGAAGCCCGCCGCTTCCTCGATGTCCGTCCGCTGCTCGCCGAGGGCGTGCGGCTGCGCGAGGCGGGCGTGCGTTGCTGCATCGACGTCAGCGACGGCCTGCTGGCCGATGCCGGGCACGTGGCCCGCGCCTCGGGCGTGGGGCTGGAGATTCGGCTGGAGGATGTGTCCGGCTTTGCCTGGCTTGGCGAGCGCGTGGAGGAGGCGCGCGCCGCCCGCCTGGCCCTGGCCGGCGGCGAGGATTACGCGTTGCTGTTCGCCGCGTCGCCGGAATTGCGGGAGCGGCTGGCGGGGATGGGGAGTCGTGTCGGCGCTTGCGTGGCCGACCATCCCGGCCTGGTGCGGGCCACGCTGCGCGGGCGGCCGGTGGAATGCGATGTGGCGGGGTTTCGTCATTTCGGCTGATGTTTCGGGAACAGGCGCGCGGTTGAGGCTCGCGCGCTGGCTGGCCTCGGGCCTGGGCAGCGGCCATGCGCCGCGCGCACCGGGCACGGCGGGCAGTCTGGCCTCCCTGCCGTTCGCCTGGCTGCTGCTGCATGCCGGCGGACTGGGCGGGCTGGCGGCAGGTTGGGTTGCGTTGCTGGCGCTGGCCTGCTGGAGCACGTTTGTTTTGCTGCCGGGGCTGGATGCGAAGGACCCGCAATGGATCGTGATTGACGAATGGCTGGGCCAGTGGCTGGCGCTGGGCGCGGCGGTGGCCTGGCTGGGGGTCACGCCGTTGGCGTTCGGGCTGGCGTTCATCCTTTTCCGATTGTTCGACATTGCGAAGCCGGGGCCGGTGGGCATGGCCGAGCGCATGGGGCCTGCGTGGTGGGCCATCCATGCCGATGATCTCGCGGCGGGGCTGTGCGCGGCGGGCGTGCTGGGCGCGCTGGCCTGGCTTGTGCGAATGGCGGGCGGAGGCGGCGCGTGAGTTCCCGGCTGGCGTCGGGGCCGGTGGCGAAGCTGTGGTTGTCGCGGGCGGCGATGACGGAATTGGCCGAGGCCGGCATAAGCGTGGGCTGGCTCGTGGCCTGGCTGCGCGCGGCGGGAGCGGCGCGCGTGGAGACCGGCTGGCTGGAGGAGACGCTGGCCCGCCCCGATGCGCTTGCGGTCTCGGGCTGGGGCGTGGCCGTGGCCGAGACCAGCGCCCTGATGCGCGTGGCCCTGGCGCATGGTCGTCGCGTGATGGCCCGTGGCGAGCGCGGCGGGGCCGTGCGGCCGCACGGCGCGACGCCACTGGAACTGGAGAACCCGCCTCGCGAGGGATGGGTTTATGACACGCGGGACGGGGGGCGCTGCCTGCTGTTGCCCTTGGGCGACATCGCCTATCAGCGCGAGCGCTGGCTGCGCGCCCTGAACGATGGCGCGCCGCAGGCGCCGCTGTGGGTCTGCCTGAACGATGGCGAGGATGGCTCGGCGGCCGATGCGATGCCCGAGGGAGGATTGGCGCTGGAGGCGGGGCTGGTCGGGCATCTTGGGCCGCCGCCCGAGGGCGTGGCCTGGCTTAACGATGGCGGTTATCTGCCCGAGGAATGGCTGGCCTCGAAGCTCGCTGCGCGCGCCCTGAAGGCGCGATTCGCCGAGAGCTGCACCGGCGGCGGCATGGCCGAGCGGATGAGCCGCTTGCCGGGCGCGTCGGCGGTGCTGGATTGCGCCTGGACGACCTACAGCAACGAGGCCAAGCGCAGGCTGCTGAAGGTGCCGGCGCGGCTGATTGCGCGGCACGGCGCGGTCAGCCGCGAGGTGGCGGAGGCGATGGCCCGCGGCGGGATGGATCGGGAATGCGCCTGCGTGGCCGCCACCGGCATCGCGGGGCCGGGCGGCGGAAGCGACGACAAGCCCGTGGGCACGGTGTGGATCGCGGCGGCGCTGCCGGACGGGCGAATCGAGTCGCGGCTGCTGCGGCTGGCTGGCTCGCGCGCGGTCATCCGCCGGCAGACCGTCAATCACGCCTTCGCGCTGCTGGGCTCGATGCTGTAGGGGCTACAGGAACAGGCGGTAGGCGGGGTTGTCCGTCTCGTCCACCCAGGCGTAGCCCAGCCGGTCGAGAAAGGCGCGCCATTCGTCGCGCTCGGATTCCGGCACTTCCAGCCCCGCCAGCACCCGGCCGAAGGCCGCGCCGTGGTTGCGGTAATGGAACAGCGAGATGTTCCAGCGCCCGGCCGATTGCTCCAGGAAGCGCAGCAGCGCGCCGGGCTTTTCCGGGAACTCGAAGCGATAGACGACCTCGTTTCGCACCAGCGGACTGCGGCCGCCCACCATGTGGCGGATGTGCAGCTTGGCCAGTTCGTTGTCCATCAGGTTGATGACCGGGTAGCCGGCGTCCTCCAGCCGCTGCTGGATATGCGCGGCGTCGTCCTCGCCCCGAATGCCGACGCCGACGAAGATTTGCGCCTCGGTTCGGCTGGACAGCCGGTAGTTGAACTCGGTGATGACCCGGCCCTCGAGCCGACGGCAGAACTCCAGGAACGCGCCCGGCCGCTCGGGGATGGTGACGGCGAACAGCCCCTCGCGCTTCTCGCCCATCTCGGTGCGCTCGGCCACGTGCCGCAGGCGGTCGAAGTTCATGTTCGCGCCGCTGTTGATGCAGGCCAGCGTCTTTCCGTGCAGGCCCTCGCGCTGGACGTATTTCTTCATGCCGGCCACGCCCAGCGCGCCGGCAGGCTCGACGATGGCGCGGGTGTCGTCGAAGATGTCCTTGATGGCGGCGCAGATTTCGTCGGTGTCCACCAGCACGATTTCGTCCACGAAACGGCGGGTGAGGTCAAAAGTGTGCTCGCCGACCTGCTTGACGGCGACGCCATCGGCAAAGATGCCGACCTGGTCGAGCGTGACGCGCCGGCCCGCCGCGATGGAATCGTGCATGGCCGCCGAGTCCACCGGCTCCACGCCGATGATGCGGGTGTTTGGTGAATGATGCTTCAGGTACACCGCCATGCCGGCGATGAGGCCGCCGCCGCCGATGGGCACGAAGACGGCGTCCACGTCCCGCGGCGCCTGCCGCAGCAGCTCCTCGGCGATGGTGCCCTGGCCGGCGATGACCAGCGGATCGTCATAGGGATGCACGAAGTGCAGGCCCATCTCGCGTTGCAGCTTCCAGGCGTGCTCGGAGGCGTCCGAATACGAATCGCCGTGCAGCACCACCGTGCCGCCCAGCGTCTCGACGGCCCGCACCTTGATGTCCGGCGTGGTGGAGGGCATCACGATGATGGCCTTGCAGCCGCGCCGGCGGGCGCTCATCGCCACGCCCTGCGCATGGTTGCCGGCCGAGGCGCAAATCACGCCACGGGCGCATTCCTCGTCGGTCATCTGCGCGATCTTGTTGTAGGCCCCGCGCAGCTTGAACGAGAACACCGGTTGCAGATCCTCGCGCTTGAACAGCACCTCGTTGCGTATCCGCGCCGAGAGCTGGGGCGCGAGTTGCAGCGGCGTTTCGCGGGCCACGTCATAGACCCGTGCATGTTCGATGGCCCGCAGGTATAACTTCGGCATGCGGCCGATGCTAGACCAAGACCGGGGGCTTCTCTATGCCGAGGCCTGCTTCGAGACCGTGCGGGTGGCGGAAACCGGCGTGTTCCGCTGGCCCGGGCACATGGGGCGGCTGGCGCGGGGGCTGGAGGCCTTTGGGCTGGCCATGCCCCCGGGCATGGGCGGGCAACTGCTGGAATGGGTGCTGGAGGCGGCGCGGAACGTGCGAGGAGCGCACGGAACGGATGCGCTGGTGCGCGTGACGCTGACCGGGGGCGTGGCGGGCCGGGGGCTGATGCCGCCGGGCGCATCCGCCGGCGACGAACGCGAGCCGGCCTGCCACGTGCATGCCTGGCCCTGGCGCGACGCGCCTCCCGCGCGCCTGCGGGCGGCGACATGGCCGCTGCCGCTGGCGGCGCGGCCCGCCAAGTGGACGTCGGACTACGGCGCGAGCATTCGCGCGCTGCATGCGCTGCGCGCGGCAGGGCAGCTGGGCGCGGACGAGGAGGCGCTGGCGCTGGATGCGGACGGGCGGGTGGTGTCCGCGCCCACGGCCAACGTGGCGCTGTTCGCGGACGGTCGCTGGGTCACGCCGCGGCTGGGCGCGGGCGTGCTGCCCGGCGTGGTGCGCGCGGCGCTGCTGGAGGCGGGAGCGCTGGCCGAGGCTGATTGCGATGCGGCCATGCTGGCGCGTTGCGAGGCCGTGGTGTTGACGTCCAGCGGCGCGTTCATTCGACCGGCGGCAACGCTGGACGGCCGGCCGCTGCTCCTGGATGAAAGCGTGTTCGCGCCGCTGTGGGCGGCGCTGCAAGGGCAGCCGGGCGCGCCCGCTCGCGCCGGAGAGTCGGCATGACGGGGTGGCGGCCGTGGCTCGCGGCGCTGCTGCTGGGCGCGTGCATCACCGGCGGCGCATGGGCGGCGTGGCAGGTGGCCGCCCCGCTGGCGCCGCCCGGGCGGGTGGACGTCGCCGTGCCGCGGGGCGCCTCGGGCCGCGAGATCGGCGCCATTCTGGAGCGGGCGGGCGTGATTCGCTCGGGCCGGCTGTTCGCCTGGGCGGCGCGGCTTTCCGGCGCCGCGGGCGCGCTCCAGAGCGGAGATTACCGCTTCGATGCGCCGGCCAGCATGCTGGAGGTGCTGCGCCGAATGGAGAGCGGGGACGCCATCCTCCATCGCGTCACCATCCCGGAGGGCTTGCGCACCGACGAGGCGCTGAGGCTGCTTGCCGAACGCACCGGCGTGCCGGAGGAAAAGTGGCGCGCGGCCCTGGCGGCGCTGCTGCATGGCCGCGATCCCGAGGGCGTGCTGCTGCCCGAGACCTACGCCTACCGCCGGCCGGCGCGGCCCAGGGTGTTGCTGGCGCGGATGATGCGGGCGCAGGAAGCGCTGATCGCGCGCCTGTTGCCGGCGTGGACGGATGCCGATGGCCTGCGCGTCGTGGCGTCCATCGTCGAGAAGGAGACGCGGCTGCCCGCCGAGCGGCCGCTGGTGGCGGCGGTGATTCGCAACCGCCTGGAGAAGCGCATCCCGCTCCAGATGGATCCCACCGTCATCTATGGCCTGTGGCGGGTGGATGGGCGCTTCTCCGGCAACCTGCACAAGCGCGATCTGCGGCGCGACACGCCATGGAACACCTATGTGCATCCGGGGCTGCCGCCGACGCCAATCTGCAATCCGGGCCGCGCCAGCCTCGAGGCGGCGGCGCATCCGGCTGACGTGGATTACCTCTATTTCGTCGCCGACGGCAGCGGCGGCCATGTGTTCGCGTCCACCCTGGCCGAGCACGAACGCAACGTGCGCGCCTGGGTGCGCATCGAGCGCCAGCGGGCGCATGAACGCTGATCCGGCCGGCATCCGCGCACGGCGGCTGGGCATCCTGCGGCTGGCCATGCCGCGCGCCTCGGTGGTGCGCGTGCAGGGCGTGCTGGAGGGCATGGACGGGCTGGGCGTGCTGCGCGGCGGCGAGGATGGCCGCCCCGAGTTGTGGACGCCGGCCGAACGGGTGGAGGAGGCCGCCGCATGGGTGGCGGGCCTGACATCGGCATGGCAGGTTCGGCTGATGGATGTGCGCGTGACGGATTCGGGCGAGGCGGCATGAGCGGATTCTTCATCACCTTCGAGGGCGTGGACGGCTGCGGCAAGACCACGCAGCGCAGGCTCGCGGCGGCCTGGCTGCGCGAGCAGGGGCTGGACGTGCTGGAGACCTTCGAGCCTGGGGACACGCCCTTGGGCCGCGAGATTCGCCGCCTGCTGTTGCACGAGGCGGACGCGCCGGTTCCCGAGGCGGAGCTGCTCCTGTTCCTGGCCGACCGGGCCCAGCATGTGCGGCGGGTGATTGCGCCGGCCCTGGAACGCGGGCAAATCGTGCTCTGCGATCGTTACACCGACTCCACGCTGGCCTATCAGCTGGCCGGGCGCAGGCTGGACGCGGAGGCCGTGACGCCGGCGCTCAGGCTGGCCGAGGCCGGCGTGCGCCCGCATCTGACCCTGTGGTTCGACCTGCCGGTGCGCGAGGCGCTGGCCCGCATGCGCCAGCGGGAGCAGACGGGCGAGGCCGCGACGCGCATGGATGGCGAGCGGCAATCGTTCCACGAGGCCGTGCGCGCCGGTTTCGCGCGACTGGCGGAGCGGGAGCCCGGGCGCATCCGGCGGGTGGATGCGGCGGGCGACGTGGAGACGGTGCAGCGGCGCGTGCGATCGCTGCTGCTTCCCGCGCTGGAATCGCGCGGCCTGATTGCCGGGAGCGCGGACGGATGACGTCCTCGCACGAGGAGGTGCGGACGCGGTTCCTGGCCGC
>JALVTX010000106.1 GCA_027035825.1 Mariprofundaceae bacterium | reverse complement strand
CACCCGGCCATGCGCGATGCGCAAGCGCCATGCGCGGCCGCCGTGCGTGAGCGTGGCCTCGCCGCTCCAGTCGCCGGATTGGAGCCTGCGCCCGAACAGGGCGGGCCATGCCGCGCCCCAGCCGTCCAGCGGCCAGCGGGTCGCGTTGATCTGCACGGTCGCGGCATCGGTGCCGCGGCCGGGAGCCGCGCCGAGGGCGGCTTGCAAGCGCGCGCGGGCATCCTTCCGGCCCGGGATCAGGAGTTCGCCGGCCAGGGTGGCCTGCGGCCCGGTGCGGCGCCAGTCAATATGCCCCGCCACCAAGGCCCGTGGCGCGCCGGCCAGGCCCAGCGCACGCGCCAGCCACGCGCCGGGCAGGTCGCGCAGCCGGATGTGGCCGCGCCACCCGGCGTCGCTTTGGCGACCATCGAGCAAGACCTGACCGTCGCCGGCGCGGGCCGCCAGTTCGAAGGCGCGCGGGTGGATTTCGCCGCCCACGTCGCGCAGGAACCAGGGCGCGATCCCGCCGCTGGCGTCTTGTGGCGTGTTTCTTTGGCCCGCCGACGCTCGTTCCACGCGCAACACTCCGCGTCGCAGCCGAACCAGGTCGGCGCGCCGCAGCGCTGCCCACCAGGCGGCCGGTTCGCCCCGCCCCTTGAGCCACCCCGCCAGGGTGGTCGCCGGCAGGGACAGGCGAACCCCGTCCAGCCGCACGTCGCTCACCTCTGGCGCGCCGGAAGCCATGGCGCGGGTGGAGACGTGCAGCGAGGCGCTGGCGATGCGAAGCCTTGCCGCGCCCGCGCGGAGCCGGATGCCTCGCAGGGTCAGCGCCCCGCGCAGCAGGTGGTAGCGGATGCTCGCCGCCGCGCCGCCGTGACGGGCCAGGAGGCGCTGGACGGCCCCGCGCATCTCGAGCTGGGCGCGCGCCTGCACCGCGAAGTGCGCGGAGGCCAGCAGCAGCGCCAGCATGGCCAGCGCCGCCAGATACCACCGCGCCGGGCCGGGCATGGTTCCCAGCGGGTGGCGAAAGAGCTGGCGGTGGGTCATGGATGGAGAAGCGGCTGCCTATCCTCTTCTCAACTGCTCCAGAATGCGCTGATCCTCCAGCGTGGACATGTCCTGCCGGATTTCGCGGCCGGCGGCGATGTCCCGCAGCAGCCGGCGCATGATCTTGCCCGAGCGGGTCTTGGGCAGGTTGTCCGCGAAACGGATGTCGTCCGGCTTGGCGATGGGGCCGATTTCCCGCGCCACGTGCGCGCGCAGCTCGTCCTTCAGCGATTCGGACGGCTCCACCTTGAGCACCACGAAGGCGCAGATGGCCTCGCCCTTGATCTCGTCCGGGCGGCCGACGACCGCGGCCTCGGCCACGGCCGGATGCGACACCAGCGCCGATTCGATTTCCATGGTGCCGAGCCGGTGGCCGGAGACGTTCAGCACGTCGTCCACGCGGCCCATGATCCAGAAGTATCCATCCTCGTCGCGGCGCGCGCCGTCGCCCGCGAAGTAGTAGCGGCCGTCGAATTTGCGCCAGTAGGTTTCCACAAAGCGCGCATCATCGCCCCAGATGCCGCGCAGCATCGAGGGCCACGGCCGGGTGATGACCAGCATGCCGCCCGAGTTCGGCGGCATCGGCTTGCCGTCGCCGTCCACCACCTCGGCGAAGATGCCGGGCAGCGGCAGCGTGGCCGAGCCGGGCTTCTCGGGCGTGGCGAACGGCAGCGGCGAAATCATGTGGCCGCCGGTTTCCGTCTGCCACCAGGTGTCCACGATGGGGCAGCGGCCGCGGCCGATGACGCGGTGATACCACATCCACGCCTCGGGATTGATGGGCTCGCCCACCGTGCCGAGGATGCGCAGGCGGGAGAGGTCGTGACGGGCGGGCCATTCGTCGCCGGCCTTGATGAGCGCCCGGATGGCGGTGGGCGCGGTGTAGAACACGGTGACGCCGTGATCGGCGCAGATCTTCCACAGACGCCCGGGGTCGGGGTGCGTCGGCACGCCTTCGTACATCAGCGTCGTGCCGCCGCAGGCCAGCGGGCCATAGACGGTGTAGGTGTGGCCGGTGATCCAGCCCACGTCCGCCGTGCACCAGAACACGTCCTCCTCCGGCCGGAAGTCGAACACCCATTGCATGGTCAGTCGCGCCCAGAGCAGGTAGCCGGCCGAGGCGTGCACGACGCCCTTCGGCTTGCCGGTGGAGCCGGAGGTGTAGAGGATGAACAGCGGGTGTTCGGCGTCCACCACCGCCGGCTCGCAGGTCGCGGGCTGCACCTCCAAGGCCTCGTTCCAGGCGATGTCGCGGCCCGGTTTCATGTTTACGTCGTTGCCGCCCCGGCGCACCACCAGCACGTGGCGCACGCTCTCGCAGCCTGTGTCCAGCGCCGCGTCCACGTTCGGCTTCAGCGCGTGCACCGCGCCGCGCCGCCAGCCGCCGTCGGCGGTGATGACGATCTTCGCGCCGGCATCCTCGATGCGCTCCTTCAGCGCCTGCGCCGAGAAGGCGCCGAACACCACCGAGTGCGTGGCCCCGATGCGGGCGCAGGCCAGCATGGCCACGGCCGCCTCGGGAATCATCGGCATGTAGATCACGACGCGGTCGCCGGTTTCCACGCCCAGCTCGCGCAGGGCGTTGGCCGCGCGGCAGACGTCCTCCAGCAGCTCGGCGTAGCTGATGCGGCGCACGTCCCCCGGCTCGCCCTCCCAGACGATGGCCGCGCGGTCGCCCAGGCCGGCGCGCACGTGCCGGTCGAGGCAGTTCTCGCTCACGTTCAGCCTGCCGTCCTCGAACCAGCGGAAGAACGGCGCGCGCTCGGCGTTCAGCACGCGCAGGAAGGGTTCGCGCCATTCCAGGTGCTCGCGCGCCAGCTCGCCCCACGCGCCCTCCATGTCCTCGTCGAAGCGGCGGCGGAGCGCCCGGTAGGCGTCCATGTCCGGCACGCGGGCGCGGTCGTCGCGCGGCGGCTGGATGACGCGCTCCTCGTTCAGCACCGATTGAATGGCGTCGCTCATGGCTCCCTCCTCCCGTGGCGTCCGGGCTTCTGCCCCGGCGTCGCATGCGCTATCGTCGCGGCATGGGCGCATCGCTTATCATGCTGATGACGACGGTGGATCGTCAAGACGCGGCCCGCCGGCTGGCGCATGGGCTGGTGGAGCAGGGGCTGGCCGCCTGCGCGCAGGTGTCCTCGCCGCTGGCGTCCGTCTATCGCTGGCGAGGGACGGTGGAGGAGGCGCGCGAATGGGCCGTGGTCGTCAAGACCAGCCGCGAGCGGCTGGATGCGGCGCTGGCGTGGCTGGAGCGCGAGCATCCCTACGAGGTTCCCGAGCTGGTGTGGTGGGAAATCGCCGCCGCGCCCGCTTACCATGACTGGGCCGTCGGGGCCGTGGAGGAGGGGCGATGATCGAGGTGAGCTTCGCCGGCGCGCTGGTCGCGGGCCTGCTGTCGTTCCTGTCGCCGTGCGTGTTGCCATTGGTGCCGGCCTATCTTTCCTACATCAGCGGCGTGTCCGTGGAGGCGCTGAAGAACGAGGATGCCGGCCTGCGCCGCCGGGCGCTGATGCAGTCGCTGTGGTTCATCGCCGGCTTCAGCCTCGTGTTCATCGCGCTGGGCGCGTCGGCCACGCTCATCGGCCAGTGGCTGCTGGCGCATTTGCAACTGCTGGGCAAGCTCGCCGGCGCGGTCATCTTCATCTTCGGCCTGCATTACGCGGGGCTGATCCGCATCCGCTTTTTGATGATGGACGCGCACCTGAACACCGAGGGCGTGCGCGCCACCCATGCGCTGGGCGCGCTGGCGCTGGGCGGGGCGTTCGCGTTCGGCTGGACGCCGTGCGTGGGGCCGATCCTGGGCGCGATCCTGGCCATGGCCGGGGCGCAGCGCGAGGTGGCCCACGGCGTGCTGTTGCTGGCTGCCTACTCGGCGGGGCTGGGCATTCCCTTCCTGCTCGCCGCCGCCGCCACCCACCACTTCATCCGCTGGATGCACGGCTTCCGGCGCCACCTGCACGCGGTGGAGGTGGTCTCGGGCGTGCTGCTGATGATCGTGGGCGCGCTGATTTTCGTCGGCAGCTTCAGCGCGCTCTCGGCCTGGCTCATCCAGCATGCGCCATTCCTTGCCGGGATCGAGGGCGCCATCCAGCCGTAGCCTTTTTGCGTCCGTGGGCGCATGGGTTTACCATCGCCTCCATCCTGGTTGACCGGAGGCCCCCATGACGGGAACGGACATGGCCGCGCACATGCAGGCAGACCCGCGCCACGACTGGAG
Source organism: Mariprofundaceae bacterium (assembly GCA_027035825.1). Lineage (GTDB taxonomy): Bacteria > Pseudomonadota > Zetaproteobacteria > Mariprofundales > Mariprofundaceae > JALVTX01. Next base: position 4,772 of record JALVTX010000106.1, on the reverse strand, counting down.
CGTGGACGAAATCGAGGCGCTGTTCGCCTTGCCGTTCAACGATCTCATCTTTCGCGCGCAGCAGGCGCACCGGCGGCATTTCGACCCCAACGCCGTGCAGCTTTCCACGCTGCTGTCCATCAAGACCGGCGGCTGCCCCGAGGATTGCAAGTATTGCCCGCAGTCGGCGCGCTACAACACGGAGGTCGAGCGCGAGCTGCTGATGGCCAAGGAAGAGGTGCTCAAGGCCGCCCGCGCGGCCAGGGCGCGCGGGGCCACCCGCTTCTGCATGGGCGCGGCCTGGCGCGAGCCCAAGGGGCGCGCCTTCGAGGCGGTGCTGGAGATGGTGCGCGAGGTCAAGGCGATGGGCATGGAGGCTTGCGCCACGCTGGGCATGCTCACGCCAGAGCAGGCGCGGCGGCTGAAGGAGGCGGGGCTGGACTACTACAACCACAACCTCGATACCGACCCGGAGTACTACCGCGAAATCATCAGCACCCGCACCTACGAGGATCGGTTGGACACGCTGCGCCACGTGCGCGAGGCGGGGCTGTCCGTCTGCTGCGGCGGCATCGTCGGCATGGGCGAGTCGCGCCGCAACCGCGCCGGCATGATCGCGCAACTGGCGCGCATGCGACCGCACCCGGAATCCGTGCCCATCAACCTGCTGGTGAAGACGCCGGGCACGCCCGTGGCCGAGGACGAGCGCTTCGCCGACGAGCTCGATCCCTTCGAGTTCATCCGCACCATCGCCGTGGCGCGCATCACGATGCCGGCTTCGCACGTGCGGCTTTCCGCCGGCCGGCAGGGCATGAGCGAGGAAATGCAGGCGCTGTGCTTCCTGGCCGGGGCGAACTCCATCTTCTACGGCGAGAAGCTGCTCACCACCGGCAACCAGGACGCGGAACAGGACATGCGCCTGTTCGAGAAGCTGGGCATCCGGCCCGAGGAGCGGGTGGAGGAAACGCCCTCCTCCCGCCGGCTGGTGAATGCCTGAGGGGCTGCGCGCCTAGAGAATCTCCAGCACGGCCTCCGGCGGGCGGCCCACCGCCGCGCGCGCGTCGTCCACGACCACGACGGGCCGCTCGATAACCTTCGGATACCGGACCATCAGGCGGATGGCCTCCTCGCGGTTCAGGTCGCGGCCCTTGAAGTGTTCCTTGTATTCCGCCTCGTTGCGGCGCATCAGCTCCTCGGGCGACTTGCCCAGCATGTCCAGGATGCGGGCCAGTTCCGCTTCAGAGGGCGGCGTCTTCAGGTATTCCACCACCTCCGGCTCAATGCCGCGCTCGCGCAACAGCGCCAGCGTCTGCCGCGATTTCGAACAGCGGGGATTGTGATAGATGGTCACCTTCATGTCGTTTCCTCCAATGGTGGGATTTTCGTTATCGGGTTAGTCGCTCTTGAGGCGGCTAGCGTCTCTGGATTCCAGACGGCGGTTGGTCAAGTAGCTCAAACCTCGCAGAAGGAGCACGAACAAGTGGGCGGCGCTTCCCACCAGTATGATTTCAGCGGAAAGCTCCAGCCATTCCGGGGGTTCGGTTCCCAGCCAGCGTTCGGCCGGGGTGAGAAAATGCCCTTGGCTTTCATCCCATTCCGCGAAAGCGGGGCCAAAGAGAAGATAATATATCAGGGCCAGGGGCGTCAGAAGGCGCCACCACAGGCGAGCAAGGGAAGTCAGGAAAACGCCTTGGATTGGGCGTTCGCCTGCTGTATTGAAGCCAAGCCGGCGCAACCACAGCGACAGCATGGGCGAACGATCCAGCATGTGAATGGATACGCCGCTATCAACGAGCAAATCCAGCATTGCATCGAGGTCGGGCGGCATGCCCGTTGCCGTGGCGATGCGCAGCCCACGGTCATCGAGGAAAACATAATTCCACTCGTCATAAGAGTAATACAGCAACACCTTGGCGATTTGCGTTCGCCGGCCCGCGTGTTCGAGAAATGCGCGGGTGTCGGGGCCTTTGACAATGATTATGCGTTTGCTTCCCACATCAAACGCGGTTTCGCCGGTTTTCTCCAGTTGACCGCGGCGTTGCTTGCCTCGCCATTGCTCCAGCGTGCGGGTGAGATTGAGCCATGCCTTGGCGGCGGGGCTGTTGAGGCCGACTGTTTCCTGCAATCGTTCGCCCGTGACCAATGTCAGTTCCAATGTGAGGCTGGTTCCCTCATAAACGCCATTGGTGTATGTCTTTGTTCTCCAATGGCGTTCCTGCGCGATGTCGTCGAACCGGAGCGTTCGCCCGCCGAATACAAAATACTCCTTTCCTTCCTGGTAGGCCACCGCAGGCATGACGTCGAGTCGTTGCCAAGGCTCGATTTGTTTGCGCGCCTCCGCTTCCTTTCCCAGAGCTTTTGCCGCCATTTCCATCAGTTGGATGACCTGAGTCCTGTCCATTTGCAGCAGGGTGTCCGAGGGGGTGAGCATGGCGTGCTTTTGCGCGCCATTGGCGCAGCGCGTTTCAACGAACACTTCATATCGGTCGCTGGCGCCATCCGGCTTGTCGTCATGAAAGGCAAATCCCGGCCTGACGTCGCAGCCCTTTTCAAAGCTTGCGGTATGACGCCAGGCTTCCTCGCCGTTGCGGAAGGCGGTCAGATGAATGGACGTATCCGAAACCGTCCACTCCAGTTCTTCGCGCAGGCTGCGCGGTTTCAGCCGCCTGAGTCGGGGAATTTTGCCGATGGTCAACAGTCCCACCGGCACGGCGACAAACAACATCAGGCGTTGCCACCAGTAGTCCGCCGGCATGCCAAATGCCAGCAGCGCCACAAGCCAGACAGCGGACACGGCAAGGGAGCTTTTGGCGTCGGCATATCGTTCGGGGTCAACCTTGATGCGCAGGCGTTGCATGGTCATCCGCCCGTCAGACGCATTCCAGCGCCGCGTATTTCAGCATCAGCCGCTTGGCGCCGGCGCGCCGGAATTGCACCGTCACGCGCGTGGCGTCGCCCGAGCCCTCGACATCGAGCACCACGCCCTCGCCGAAGCTGGGGTGGCGCACCGAGGCGCCCACGGCGAGCCCCGCCGGCCCCTGGGGCGCGAAGGACGGCGCGCGCGGCTCATCCTCGCGGATGAGCGCTTCGGGCGGCAAGCCCGCGATGAAGCGGCTGGGCCGCGGATAGTGCATCTCGCCGAACACGCGACGCATGCGCGCGGTGGTGAGCAGCAGGCGGTTGCGGGCGCGGGTGACGCCCACGTAGAGCAGCCGGCGCTCCTCGCTCAGCCCCGCTTCGCCCTCGTCCAGCGCCCGCTGGTGCGGCAGCAGGCCGTCCTCCACGCCGGCCAGCGCCACGCTGTCGAACTCCAGGCCCTTGGCGCGGTGCAGGCTCATCAGCGAGACGGCGTCCTCGTCGTCGTGTTCACGGCCATCCAAGGCCTCGCCGCCTTGCAGCAGCGCCGCCCGATCCATGAACTCGATGGGCGTCAGCCCCTCGGCCGCGGCCGCGGCGATGGCGTCTTGCAGCGCGCCGATGTTTTCCATGCGCGATTCGGCCTCCAGCTGGCCCTCGCCCTTGAGGCTGTCCAAGTAGCCGCTGGCCTGGAGCAGCGCGTGCAGGCCGAGGTCGGGCTGGCTGGCGGCCTCGCGGCGAATCTCGGCGATGAGGCGGGCCAGCGGCGCGAGCTTCGCCGCCGGCCCCGCGCCGCCATGCTCGGCGATGGCGTCCAGCCAGTCCGCCGCGCGCAGGCCCGATTCCGCCAGCATCCGGCCGATGGTTTCCTGCCCCTTGGCGCCGATGCCGCGCTTGGGCTTGTTGCAGACGCGCAGCAGGTGCATGGCGTCGGCGGCGCGGTGCAGGAGCGCCCAGTAGGCCAGCGCGTCCTTGATTTCCCGCCGCTCGAAGAAGCCGACGCCGCCCACCACCCGGTAGGGGATATGCTCCTCGCGCAGCCGTTGCTCGATGGGCAGCGACTGGCGGTTCGAGCGGTAGAGCACGGCCATCTCGCGCCAGGGCGCGCCAGCCGCGCGGCGGCGGGCCAGGAAATCGGCGATGCGCCGCGCCTCGTCGTATTCGTCGTTGCAGGTGACGAGGCGGGGCGTTTCGCCCGCGTCGCGGGTGGGGATCAGCCGCTTGTCGTGCCGCTCGGGATTGGCCGCGATGATGGCGTTGGCCAAGTCGAGGATGGCGGCGGTGGAGCGGTAGTTCTCCTCCAGCCGGTGCACCCGCGCGCCCGGCCAGGCGCGCTCGAAGTCGAGGATGTGGCGCACGTCGGCGCCGCGCCAGCCGTAGATGCTCTGGTCGTCGTCGCCGACGACGGTGAGGTTGCGGTGGTCGCGGCAGAGCAGGAGCAGCCACTCGTGCTGGATGGGGTTGGTGTCCTGGTATTCGTCCACCAGCACGTGGTCGAAGCGGGCGCGCAGCGAGGCGGCGACGGGCTCGTGCTCGCGCAGCAGGCGCACCACGTTCAGGATCAGGTCGGAGAAGTCCATGCGCTCCAGCCGCTTGAGCTCGGCCTGGTAAGCCGCGTACAGCTCGCGCATGTCAATGCCGTTCCACGGGTGCTCGGGCGCGGCCTCGGGCAGCATGCCGGCGTGCTTGCAGTGCTCGATCCAGGCGGTGAGGTACGAAGGATGCAGCCGCTCAGAATCAATGTTGCGGGCCTTGAGGATGCGTTTGACGAGCGTTTTCTGGTCGTCGGCGTCAATGACCTGGAACGAGCGCGGGTAGCCCAGCGCCTCGGCGTGCCGGCGCAGGAAACGCAGCGAAATGGCGTGGAAGGTGCCCGAAACCACGCCGCCGCCATCGTCGCCGATGAGGTCGGTCAGCCGCGACTTCAGCTCCGCCGC
>JALVTX010000105.1 GCA_027035825.1 Mariprofundaceae bacterium | reverse complement strand
TCGCCGGCGCCCAGCCCGGGAATGAACAGCTCCCAGACGCCCGAGCCGCCGCGCACCCGCATCTGGTGCTCGCGGCCGTCCCAGTGATTGAAGTTGCCCACCACCGAGACGCGCTCGGCGTTCGGCGCCCAGACGGCGAAGCTGACGCCGCCCACGCCCTCGTGACGGCGCACGTGCGCGCCCAGAATCCGGTATTTCTCATAGTGTCGGCCCTCGCCGATCAGGTGCAGGTCGAGTTCTCCCAGCACGGGCGCGAAACGATAAGCGTCCTCTTCCTCCCAAGTATGGCCCTCGTGGTTCTCGATGCGGAAACGGTATGGCGTCTCGAAATCGCCGCCCTTCCAGTCCAGGGTGAAGAAATCCGTGCCCTCGATGCGCGTCATGGGCAAGGCCTCGCCATCGGCCAGCAGCCACATCCGGCGCGCGCGCGGCTTGAAGGCGCGCACCGCCACGCCCCCATCCGCCGGGTGCCGGCCCAGCCAGGCAAACGGATCGTGACTGCGCGCCTCGAGAATCCGGCGAGCGATGTCCGGCAATGCTTCCTTGCTCATATCATCTTTCCTTTTCAACAGGTTGTGAAGTTAAGTTCATGTATCACGTGATGACGGTCGGCCACTCGCGCCCGGTGAACTCGGCCAGCCGCGAGAGCTCCACGGCCGCGCGGATGAGCGGCGCCAGCGCTTCCTGGGCATCCATGTCCTGTCGCGAGGCGTCCGGTTCGAAGGATTCGAGGTAGAGGCGCACCGTCGCCCCCTCGGTGCCGGTGCCCGACAGCCGGAACACGATGCGGGCGCCGTCCTCGAACAGGATGCGCAGCCCCTGCCCGCGCGATTCGCTGCCATCCACCGGGTCTTTGTAGGCAAAATCGTCGCACGTGGTCACGCGCCGCCCCGCCAGCGTCTTGCCCGGAAGGCGGGCGAACCGGTCGCGGATGTAATCCATCATCCGGCGCGCCCGATCGGCGTCCACGGCCTCGTAATCGTGGCGGGAGTAGTAGTTGCGACCGAACGTGCGCCAGTGCTCGCGCACGATGGACTCCACGGACTGCTTGCGCGCGGCCAGCACGTTCAGCCAGAACAGCACCGCCCACAGCCCGTCCTTCTCGCGCACGTGGCTGGAGCCGGTGCCGAACGACTCCTCGCCGCAAATCGTGACGCGACCCGCGTCCATCAAGTTGCCGAAGAACTTCCAGCCCGTCGGCGTCTCGTAGCAGTCAATGCCCAGGCGCTCGGCCACGCGATCCACGGCCTGGCTCGTCGGCATCGAGCGCGCCACGCCCGCCAGCCCCCCGGCATAGCCCGGCGCATGCCGCGCATTGGCCGTGAGGATGGCCAGCGAATCGCTCGGGGTGACGAAGAAGCGCTGCCCCAGGATCATGTTGCGGTCGCCGTCGCCATCGCTGGCGGCGCCGAAATCCGGCGCATCCTCGCCAAATAGCGTTTCCACCAAATCCCGGGCATAGGTGAGGTTCGGATCGGGGTGGCCGCCCCCGAAATCCTCCCTCGGCTCGCCGTTTACCACCGTGCCGGCGGGCGCGCCCAGCATGCCTTCCAGGATGCGCCGCGCATAAGGGCCGGTGACCGCGTGCATGGCGTCAAAACGCATGCGAAAACCGCCGCGCAGCAATTCGGCCATCGCATCGAAATCGAACAGCGACTGCATCAGTTGCGCGTAATCGTCCACGGGATCCACGACGTCCACCCGCATCGCGCCCAGCCGGCGCGTCCCCGTTTCGTCGATCGCCACGTCCGACGCATCGAGGATGCGGTATTCGGCGATCTCCCGCGAGCGCCGGAACACGGCCTCGGTGACGCTCTCGGGAGCCGGGCCGCCGTTTTCCACGTTGTACTTGATGCCGAAATCGGCATCGGGCCCGCCCGGATTGTGGCTGGCGGAGAGGATGAAGCCGCCGTGCGCGCCATGCTTGCGAATCAGGCAGGAGGCGGCGGGCGTGGACAAGAGCCCTCCCTGCCCCACCAGCGCCCGCTCCACGCCGGCCGCCGCCGCCATCTTCAGGATGGTCTGGATGGCCTCGCGGTTGTAGTAGCGGCCGTCGCCGCCAACCACCAGCGTCTTCCCACGCACGGGA
>JALVTX010000104.1 GCA_027035825.1 Mariprofundaceae bacterium | reverse complement strand
ACGAGGCGGTGATGCAGCTGGAGCTCTCCGAGCGGACGCCGGTGCTGGTCTTCACCAACGAGGAGACCAACAGCATGAACGTGCTCTACCGCCGCCACGACGGCACGCTGGGCTGGATCGCGCCCGAACAGGCATGAGCGATGCGTCCAGCCTGATTCCGGCGGACGCCATCCTGCTGGACTCGCAGGCCAGCAGCAAAAGCGCCATCATCGCCGAAACCATCGGGCTGTTGCCGTCCATCGACCCCGACCAGGCGCTGGCCGTGGTCATGGAGCGGGAGAAACTCGGCAGCACGGGCATCGGCCATGGCATCGCCATTCCCCACGGCCGCCTGCCGGAACTGGACGCGCCGGTGGCGGCGCTGAGCCGCCACCGGCAGGGCGTGGACTTCGACGCCATCGACGGCGAGCCGGTGCACATCGTCGTGGTGCTGCTGGCCCCGGCCGACGAAAGCAAGGCGCACCTGGAGACGCTGGCGCTGCTGGCGCGCACCTTGCAGCAGCCGTCGGTGCGCCGCGCCATCATGGAGGCCGAAACGCCCGAGGCCGTCTCGGCGCTGTTTCCGCCCCCGCCGGGCGCGGATTCATGAGCGAGCAGCCCGGGCGCATCACCATCGCCGAACTCATCGAGGAGCGCGGCGAGCTGATGCGCCTGCGGCCGGTCAACGAGAACGCCGACCTGGATCGTTACCTGGATCGGCCGCGCGTGCAGAAGCCCTCGTTCGCACTGTGCGGCTTCGTCGAGGGGCTGGACCCGCACTTGCTGCACGTCATCGGTCGCACCGGCATCCGTTTCCTTTCCATGCAGGATGAGAAGTCGCGCCAGCAATCGGTGGACGCGATGTTCGACCTCGGCCTGACCGCCGTCGTCGTCACCAGCGGCCAGGAGCCGCCGGAGGAGCTGGTGCGGGCGGCCGAGCGCACCCGCACGCCGCTGTTCGTCACTGACATGGAAACCACGGCCTTCATGACGGACATGATGCTGTTCCTCACCCGCCGGCTGGCTCCGCGCACCTACCAGCACGGCGTGTACATGGACATCTTCGGCCTCGGCGTGCTGATTACCGGCGCCAGCGGCATCGGCAAGAGCGAGATCGCGCTGGAGCTGATTACGCGCGGGCACCGTTTCATCGCCGACGACATGGTGGAGCTCACGCGCCCCAGCCCCGACGTGCTGGTGGGCAAGAGCCCGGACGCGTTGCGCTACCACATGGAAATCCGCGGCCTCGGCATTCTCAACATCCGCGACCTCTTCGGCGCCGCTTCGCTGACCGACAGCAAGCGCGTGGGACTGGTGGTGGAGGTGGTGCCGTGGGAGAAGCTCACCGGCGAGGAGCGCATGCTGGGCGAGGAGCGCCTGGTGGAGCTGCACGGCGTGCCGGTGGCCAAGGCCATCATCCCCATCCGCCCGGGCCGCTCGCTGGCGGTGCTGGTGGAGGTGGCGGCGCGCAACCACCTGCTCAAGCAGCGCGGCGTGGACTCCGGCAAGGCATTCATGGACGCGCTCCAGGAACGCATCCAGAAGGGCCATTCCTGAAGCCATGACGCTCATCATCAGCGGCCTCTCGGGCGCCGGCAAGTCCACGGCGCTGCACGCGCTGGAGGACGCCGGCTGCTTCTGCACCGACAACCTGCCGCTGGCGCTGCTCGAGGACTGGGCGCGACAGGTGGAAGCGACGGGCAAGCCGATGGCCGTGTGCGTGGATGCGCGCAGCGCCAGCCCCGAGGCGCTGCTGCGCGATCTGCGCGCGCTTCGCGGCCGCCACGATGACTGGCGGCTGCTGTTCCTCGAGGCCGACGACGCCACGCTCCTGCGCCGCTACTCGACGCTGCGCCGCCGCCACCCCTTCGCGCCGGAGATGGATCTGCCGCAGGCCATCGCGGCCGAGCGCGCGGCGCTGGCCGGCGCCCGGGATCTCGCGGACATGGCGCTCGACACCAGCGGCCTGAACCCCTATGCGCTGGCCGCCGCCGTCGAGGCCTACTGGCTGCAACAGGAGCGGCCGGAGCGGCTGCCGGAGATGACGGTGACGCTCATCTCCTTCAGCTACCAGCGGGGCCTGCCGCCGGACGCGGACATGGTGCTGGACATGCGTTTCCTGCCCAATCCGCACTACGAGCCGGAGCTGGCGCCGCTGACCGGGCGCGACGAGCCAGTGGCCGCGTTTCTGGCCGCGCGGCCCGAGGCGCGCGAGGCCGAGCAGCGCATCCGCGACTGGCTGGACTTTCTCTGGAATCACCTGGCGCGGGAGCGCAAGCGCTATTTCACGCTGGCCTTCGGATGCAGCGGCGGCCGCCACCGCTCGGTGTACATGGCCGAGCGCATGGCCCGCTGGCTGCGCGAATCCGGGCGCGGCGAGCCCTTGGTGCGCCACCGCGAGCTGGGGCCGGCATGATCGGCATGGTGCTGGTGGCGCACGAGCACGTGGCCGAGGCGATGCTGGCCGCGGTCGAGCACGTGCTGGGGCCGCAGGCGCTGGCGGCGGCGATGAGCGTGGGCGCGGACGCCGACATCGAGGCCGATCTCAGCCGCAACGAGGAGCGGCTGCGGGAGCTCGTCCGCCGCTGCGACGCCGGCGACGGGGTGCTGGTGTTCGCCGACATGTTCGGCGGCACGCCCTGCAACCTGGCGCTTTCGATGCTGGAAAAGGGCAAGGTGGAGGTGATTTCCGGCTTCAACCTGCCGATGCTCGTCAAGGCCGCCACCCTGCGGCAGAACCTCACCGACCTGAACCTGCTGGCCCGGCAGGTGCGCGACGCGGGCCGCTATCACATGCACATCGCTTCCGAGCTGATGGAGGAAGGTTCGTCCCGTGCCTGAACAGACCGTCACCATCCAGAACAAGCTGGGCCTGCACGCCCGCGCCTCGGCGCGTCTGGCCACCACCGCCAGCGCCTACGACTGCGACGTCTGGCTCTCCAAGGACGGCGTCGAGGTCAACGGCAAGAGCATCATGGGCATCATGATGCTGGCCGCCGGCAAGGGCTCGCAAATCACCATCCGCACCGAGGGGCCGCAGGCCGAGGCGGCGCTGGCGGCCATCGTGCAGCTCATCAACGAGCGCTTCGGGGAGGCCGAGTGAGCGGCGCTCCCCGGCAGGGCCGCGCCGTCGCCGCCAGCCCCGGCGTCGCCTGCGGCGTGGCGCAGAAGATCCATCGCGGGGAAATCCCCGTGCCCAAGCGGCATGTCGAGCCGCGCGAGGTCGAACGCGAGATCGAGCGGCTGGAGACGGCCATCGCCGCCTCCATCGCCGACGTGGACGCCGAGCGCCTGCACCTGCTCGATCTCGAAAGCCAGGAACCGCTGCACATCCTCGACGCGCAGCGGCTGATGCTGCTGGATCCCGACCTGTCGAAGAAGGTGCGCGCCATGATCGAGCAGGAGCGCATCAACGCCGAGTGGGCGCTGCACCAGCAGATCGAGGGCATCAGCGCCGTGTTCGAGAAGCTGGAGGACGACTACCTGCGCGCGCGCAAGGCGGACATCGAGCAGGTGGGCCTGCGCATCATGCGCCATCTGGCGGGGCAGAACGGGCGCCCCAGCCTGCGCGAGGGCGACGAGCCGGTGATCCTGGTCAGCGAATACTTCACGCCGCTGGAGATCATGCGCTTCTGGCGCGAGGGCGCGGCCGGCTGCATCACCGCCCAGGGCGGGCCGAACACGCACAGCATCATCATCGCCCGCGGCCTGGGGCTGCCTGCGCTGATGGGCGCGGAGGACGCGCTCGATCTCATCGAGGACGGCGACCCCGTGATCCTCGACGGCGAACAGGGTGTGTGGATCGCCAACCCGGACGAAGACACGCGGGCGCAGTACCGCCGCTTCAGCGCCGCCATCCACGTGGTGCAGGACGAGATGCACATCTTCGCCGCCCGCCCCTCCGTCAGCGCCGACGGCCACGCGCTGCGACTGATGGCCAACCTGGAGGTGGCGGAGGAGGTGCCGCTGGCGCGCGAGGTGGGCGCGGAGGGCGTGGGCCTCTACCGCACCGAGTTCCTGCTCACCCAGACCGACCGCCTGCCCGACGAGGAGGAGCAGTTCGAGCATTACGCGCGCGTGGTGCGCGGCATGGAGGGCATGCCGGTGGTGTTCCGCCTGCTGGACATCGGCGGTGAGAAGCCGATGCTCTTCGAGCACGTGCTGGGCCACGATGACTGGGGCGCGAACCCGGCGCTGGGCCTGCGCGGCATCCGCATCCTGCTGCGCCGGCCCGAGGTGCTGCGAACGCAACTGAGGGCGCTGCTGCGGGCCTCGCGCGAGGGCCAGGTGCGCATCCTGATTCCGATGGTCACGCGCACCAGCGAGGTTGCCGAGGTGCGGCGGCTGCTGGGGGAATGCGCCCGTGAACTGGATATTCCGCCCGTGCCGGTGGGGACGATGGTGGAGGTGCCGGCTGCGGTGATGATTGCCGAGGAGCTGGCCGGAATCAGCGATTTCTTCTCCGTCGGCACCAACGATCTCATCCAGTACACGCTGGCCGTGGATCGCGCCGACGAGGAGGTGGCCGAGCTGTATGAGCCCGCGCACCCGGCGGTGGAACGCATGCTGCGGCTGATCGTCGCCGCCGCGCGCAAGCAGGGCATCCCCGTGGCCATGTGCGGCGAGCTGGCGGCCGACACGGACTGGACGGAGAAACTGATGAACATGGGCTTCGACTGCCTGTCCATGAGCGTCCATCACATCCTGCCCGTGCGCAAGCACCTGAGCCACCTGCGCTGGCGGCCGGAGACGCCGCCGGCATAACCTGTTCCCGCGCCCACGGTTGACCCGCCTGCCCGCGGGTGCTTCAATGGACGCATGGGGGACATGGACGCCGCGCGGGCCATTCTGGAACGCAAGGAAAAGCTGGCCGAGGCGCTGGAGCAGATCCGGCGCAAGATGGAGGGCCTGATGGCCGAGAACCAGCGCCTGCGCGAGGTGGTGCGCCTGGCCGAGAGCGAGCTTCGTAAGCGCCGCGACCAGGTGCAGCAACTGGAAAACGAGCTGCACGCGATGGACGACAAGCGGCTGGAGGCGCGCGGCCGCGTGGAGCACGCGATGGAGAAGCTCGACCAGTTGATGTCGCGCATGGACAAGCCGGAAACATGACGCACACGGTCAAGGTCTCGCTGATGGGGCGCGAGTTCTCCATCCGCACCGACGACGATCCCGCGCACGTGGAGGCCGCGGCGCGCATGGTGCAAGAGCGCGTGGACGAGCTGCGCCGGCTTGGCGCCTCGGTCGCTTCCGACCGGCTCCTGACCCTGGTGGCGCTCAACCTGGCCGGCGAACTGCTGCAAAAGGAGCACGCGCAGCTGGAGAATCTGGAGGGCTTGCTATCCGAGCTCGACGGCGTAGTATCACAAGCAGAAGGCTTGGCGAAAGCGCCCCTGCGCTGAACGCAAGGCAACTAGTGCCCGAGCCGATAACTGACCGAAGGGAGCCAGACTATCCTGATCGTGTGTGGCCCGCTTTCCGCGGGAAACCTGACTTCAGGATGCGGCGCCCACCTTGGCTTCAAGGGTTCGGCAGTACTTCGCCACAACGTCAGCGCGGGGGCGCCCTTGCCTTTTCCCGGTTTCATCGTCTTCCCCCGCTCATTCCACCCTTCCCGGATGCCCCTTCGCGGGCCGCGGCATGACCCGTCCCGCCGCTGAACCCGGGCCCAGCGCCAAGGAGCGGTTGCGCGCCGAGGCGCTGGCCCGCCGCCGGGCGCTCGATGCCACGGCGCGCGCGCGCGCCTCGCAATCCATCCAGGATGCGCTGCTGGCATGGTTGGCCGAGCAGGGACTGGAAGCCGCGCCATTGCTCATCTACCGGGCCATGAACAGCGAAGTGGACACCCGCCGCATTCTCGACCGGCCGCATCCGGCGCTGTATGCGCCGGCCGTGCGCGAGCACGCGATGACGTGGCTGCGCGTGGACGCGGACACCTCATGGCGAGCCGGCGGCATGGGCGTGATGGAGCCGGCCAACGGCGAGCCCTGGACGACGGAGGCGCCGCCGGCCGTGCTGGTCTGCCCGCTGGCGGGGTTCGACCGCGCCGGCAACCGCCTGGGGCTCGGCAAGGGATGCTTCGACCGCTGGCTGGCCGCGCACCGCGCCCGCCTGCGGGCGGTCGTGGGCCTGGCCTTCGCCTGCCAGGAGCTGCCGGCCATCCCCGCCGAGCCGCACGACGAACCGCTGGACGTCATCATCACCGAACGGGAGATCATCGAATGCCGGACACGCTGACCATCCTCGCCATCGGCGACATCATCGGCCGCGCCGGCCGCCGCGCCCTGCGCGAGCACCTGCCGGAACTGATCGACCGCCATCGCGTGGATTTCGTCGTCGCCAACGGCGAGAACCTGGCCGCGGGCTTCGGCATGACGGAAAAGACCGCGCGCGAGATGTTCAGCATCGGCGTGGACGTGCTGACCAACGGCAACCACTGCTGGGACCAGCGCCAGATCATGAGCATGATGGACGAGGACGAGCGGCTGGTGCGGCCGGCCAACTTCACGCCGCACGCCCCCGGCCGCGGCTGGACGGTGCGCGAGACGGCCAGCGGCCGGCGCGTGGCCGTCGTCAACCTCATCGGGCAGGTGTTCATGGGGCCGTGGGACTGCCCCTTCGCCGCCGCCGACCGGGCGCTGGCAGAGATTCCCGACGACGTGGCCGCCATCATCGTGGACTTCCACGCCGAGGCGACCAGCGAGAAGATGGGCATGGGCTGGCACCTGGACGGCCGCGCCAGCTTCGTCTTCGGCACCCACACGCACGTGCCCACCTGCGACGAGACCATCCGCCCCGGCGGCACGGCCTACCAGACCGACCTGGGCATGACCGGCTCCTACCAGTCCATCATCGGCATGCAGGTGGAAAGCGCGCTCGATCGCATGGTGCGCCGCCTGCCGCAGCGCTTCCAGCCGGTGGAGCGCGGCGCCAGCATCCACGCCACGCTGGTCACCGTGGACGCGGCCACGCGCAAGGCGCTGTCCATCCAGCGGCTGCACGTGCCGCCGGGCTGAGCAGCCGCCGGCCCCCTCGCGAACCCCTGGCATGAAACGGGGCGGCCCCCGCAAGAGGGCCGCCCCGCCATCATTTGACCGATCTCGACCTATTTACGAGGCCGAGGTCTCCGGCACGTCCACGAAGGTCTTCAGCTTCTTGGCCCGCGACGGATGCCGCAGCTTGCGCAGCGCCTTGGCCTCGATCTGGCGGATGCGCTCGCGCGTGACGCCGAACTGCTTGCCCACCTCCTCCAGCGTGTGGTCGGTGTTCATGCCGATGCCGAAGCGCATGCGCAGCACCTTCTGCTCGCGCTCGGTGAGCTGCTCCAGCACCTCCTGCGTGGCCTCGGCCAGCGCCGCGCTGACGGCCCCGTCCAGCGGGTTCTCGGCGTTCTCGTCCTCGACGAAATCCTTGAGCTGCGAGTCCTCCTCGTCGCCCACGGGCGTTTCCAGGCTCACCGGCTCCTTGGCCACCTCCAGGATCTGCCGCACCTTCTCCTCGGGCATGTCCAGGTGCTCGGCCAGCTCCTCCGGCGTGGGCTCGCGGCCGATTTCCTGCGCGATGCGGCGGGAGACGCGCATCATCTTGTTGATGGTCTCGATCATGTGCACCGGAATGCGGATGGTGCGCGCCTGGTCGGCGATGGAGCGGGTGATGGCCTGGCGAATCCACCACGTGGCGTAGGTGGAGAACTTGTAGCCGCGCCGCCACTCGAACTTGTCCACCGCCTTCATCAGGCCGATGTTGCCCTCCTGGATGAGGTCCAGGAAACCGAGGCCGCGGTTGGTGTATTTCTTGGCGATGGAAATCACCAGGCGCAGGTTGGCCTCGATCATCTCCTTCTTGGCCTGGCGCGCCTTGGCCTCGCCCATCGTCAGCCGCCGCGCCACCTGCTTGAGCTCGTGCACGTCGAGCTCGATCTCCTGCTCCACGCGCTTGATGCGGCGCTGGTTCTCACGGATCTTGCCGGCCACCGCCTCCAGCCGCGGCGCCCACGGCGCATCCGCGTGCCCGGCCAGCACCGTATCCACCCAGCGCTCGTCGTTTTCCATCTCCGGGAAGGTGTCGAGGAACACCTTGCGCGGCATGCGCGCCTTCAGCGCCAGGTCGCGGATGTCGCGCTCGTACTTGCGCACGCGCTCCACCGCGTTCTTGAAGCGCTGCACCAGCATGTCGATCTGGCGGCTGGAGAACGGAATGGCCACCAGCTCCGCCAGCATCGCGTCCAGCGTCTCCTTGACCGCCGCTTGCAGTTTCGCGTCATCCGGCCTGGCGTCCAGCTTCTTCTTCTGCTTGAGGAACTTCGCGTGCAGCTTCTTGGCCTCCTGGAAGTGCTGGATGGCCTCCTGCAACTGCTCCTCGCGGGTGATGACCATCTCCTGCATCGGCGTGCCGTCCGGCGTGGCCTTGCGTTCGCGGATGGCCTCGTCGAGCTTCTCCTGGTCGATCTCCTCCGGCTTGGCGGGCGCCTCCTCGTCCTCGTCCAGCTCGTCGTCGGAGGACTTGTTCAGCTGCGACTCGTACTGGGCGATGGCGGCCGCGTTCACGACCTTGTCGTCAATGTCGAGGATGTGGCGGATGTCCGCCTCCTCGTCCTGCACCTGCTCGCCCAGCAGCATGATTTCGCGGAACGTGGCCGGGCACAGGCAGATGGCCTCCAGCACCTGCATCCGCCCTTCCTCGATGCGGCGGGCGATCTCGATCTCGCCCTCGCGGGTGAGCAGCTCCACCGTGCCCATCTCGCGCAGGTACATGCGCACCGGGTCGTCAATGCGGATGACGGTGCCCAGCGTGGTGGTGTCCGCGCGCAGGGCGGAGTCCTCCTTGCGCAGCTTGTCCTTGCGGATGCTGTAGCCGGAATTCGGCGCGCGCTCGGCGTCCACCACGTCGATGCCCATCTCGGTGAACAGGTTGATGATGCGCTCCACCTGGTCGGGCGACACCAGCCCCTCGGGCATGTGCCTGTTCAGGTCATCGTAGGTGATGAAGCCCTCGGCCTTGCCGCGCGCCATCAACTCGCCCAGATTCTGGAGCCTCA
>JALVTX010000103.1 GCA_027035825.1 Mariprofundaceae bacterium | reverse complement strand
GGCTGCCGTGGCGGCTGGACGCGGGCGATTTCTATGCCTACACCAGCTTTCGCACCATGCAGCGGCCGCTGAAGGGCGTTCAGGTGGAGTTGCAGCCGCTGGGCGACTGGGGCGGCGCGCGGCAATCCCTGCTGCTGTTCTCGGGCGGCGGTTCGCCAGCCTGGCGCAGTTTCCAGTTGAAGGACGACTGGAGCAACGGCGCGTCCTGGTTGGTGGAGCATCCGGCGTGGGGGCGGATGGCGGCGAACGTGGTGTTCAATCACCGCAAGGCCGACGCGGCGAACGGCCTGCTTTCGCGCCGCCAGTATGTGGCCAGCCTGGCCTATGAGAAGACGGGCGTGCTGGGCGGCGGCTGGCTGGCGCAGCGCCTGACGGTGGAGGGCGAGGCCGGCCGGTTCATCGGCGACCATGCGGACCTGAATGGCTTGGGCACGGGACAGAACCGGCAGGGCAACGGCTTCTTCGCGCAGGTTTCGGGCTCGCCCGAGCGCCTGCCAGCCTTGGGGTATCGGGCGAGGTTCGAGGCCTATGAGCAAGACTACCGGCCCAACGGCGGCAATATCCAGCCGGACAGGCGCTCGGCCGAGGGGCATCTGTCGTGGCGGTTCGCCAGCGGCCTGACGGCGCGCGGCCGGGTTCAGCGTTTCCGCACGGCATGGCAGACGGCCAATCCGCTGGATACGAATGTCTATGGCTTCAATCTGAGCGGCCCGATGTGGGCGGAGGGGCTCTCCGGCGGCCTGGATGCATTCGAGCAGATCGCGAAGAGCCGGGACTTGACGACAAACACGGTGACGAAATCGGTGAACGTGAATCTGGTGCAGGGCGTGACGGACCGGCTGTCGGCGCGCGGCGGGTTTTTCTATCTGAGCGCGCGTGATCGGGCTGGCGGGGGCGGGACGACCATCACGCGCCAGTTCAGCGGCGGCGTGGACTGGCGCGTGGAGGCGCTGGGTTGGGAAGGGACGGTGTCGCCGGGCATTTCCTATCGCGTCACGCGCGCCCAGGGCAGCCAGCCGACGCGGGACATCAATCCCACGCTGAACCTGAACGCGCGTCGCGGTCCGCACGCGATTTCGGTGAGCTGGTCGGCCCTGGATCAGTCGCGGCCGACGAACGATCTGGGCCTGGTGACGCGCACGGCGGGGCTGAACTACACCTACACGCGCCAGGCGTGGATCTTCGGCGTGGAAGGCAACTGGTATGAGCGCAATCCGGACAGGGCGACCCTGGCCCGCACCGATGCCTGGCGGCTGGGAGCATTCCTGACGCTGAATTTCGACCGTCCGGCGCGACGGTTTGCGGCAACGGAATCCGGCGGAGGAGCGTCCGCGGCTGGCGCGGCGGCGCAGCCGGCGGTGGAACGACTGGCGCTGGACATCTCGCGGCTGCGTCCCGGGATGCCGGTGGCCGAGGCGGAACGGATGCTGGCTGGGGCGGGCTTTGGCAAGCCGGCGCGGCAGGCGGGTTTCCTCGTGTGGGAAGGGCGGTTTTTGCGCGATATCGACCAACGCCAGCGGTTGGCCGTGGAGGTGTCTGGCGGACAGGTGCGGCGCGTCGCTCTGGTGGTGGCGTTTGACAATGTTCGCGATGCGCCCGGATCGGAGCGCCAGTTTCGGCGGGTGCGCGAGGAGTTGTTGCGCGTGTATGGGGCGCCAGCCCTGTTTTTTGACCAGGGCGACTTCACGGCCAGCCTGCCGGAGGATCTGGCTGCGGGCCGGTTCATTCGTGTGATGCAATGGCATGTCCGGGGAGGGATGTTGCGTTTCGGCATTCCGAGGCGCACGGACGGCCGAGTGCGCATGGAACTCCAGATGGCGCGCGGCTTTGGCGGACTGAAGGATACGCGATGGAGCATGGAGGCATTCCAATAAGGAGGCGAGGATGAGAAACAAGGCGAGAATGACGATGATCGGCATGGCGTGCGCGGCCATGGCGTGCGTGCTGGCCGCGTGGCCAACCGATGCCTGTGCAGCCGAAGGGGTGGGCGAAATCGCCGCCGTTCAGGGCACGGTGATGGTGGTGCGTGATGGTCGCGTGTTGACGGGCAAGAAGGGCCTGCGAGTGCGCGAGGGAGATATCGTGCAGACCGCGGATGCCTCCACGGCCCGGCTGCGAATGGACGGGGGCGACCGCGTGTTCGTGGCCTATCGCAGCCGCATCCGGGTCAGCGAGTACGGGCGCTCGGGCGCGGGCTTCGTAGCCCGGTTCAAGGCGTTCTTCGGCCGCCTGCTGTTCCGGGTGCAGAAGAATATCATGGCCCGTTACGAGGTGCATACGCCGACGGCCGTGCTGGGCGTGCGCGGCACGTCGTGGGCGATGGACGTGAGCAAGCTGAAGACGCAGGTGGCCGGTTTCACGGGCCTGGTGCACGTGAGCGGCGGCGGCAAGGGCGTGGACATCGGGCCCGGCAGGTTCGTGGTTGCCGGCGCGAAGGGCCCGGGCAAGGTGCAGGCCACGCCGGATTCCTTCCTGCGGCAGTTGATTCAGGGCGGCATCCCGGCCGACTTGTTGGCCATGCCGGGCGCGGGGGGAAACGCGCCGGCGGCGGACTACGCCTTGCGCGCGCCGGCCGAGCATCTGGCGGTGGACATTCCGGGCGGCGGCAAGACGCCATCCGTCGCCTTCGTGGGCTGGTATTGCGCGCCCAAGCCCGGCAGTAATCCGCTGCGGGCGGAACTCGGACGGCTGTATCGCGACATCTGGCGGGCCGCGGGCGATGGCTCTCCGGCCACGGAAGCGGGACGCCGCGCGGCGGCGCATTGGCGCGATGTGCACCTGGGTTCGGCCAGCGCCTGGCCGTTTGACCGCTTCAAGGGGAACATGGTGAGAACGGACATGAACGCGCCGGCGGGCGGCAGCCGCGTTTATCAGCAGGGGCCGTGCTACACCCGCAAGGAGCTGGAGCAGGTGCGCGCGGCCGTCCGCCAATGGCTCGATGCGGTGGTGCGGGGCTCGGCGCTGCGCGGGCGCGGCCTGGATGCCGACATCGCCCGTTTTGCGGGGGTGCGCTAGGTGAAGCGCGCTTGGGCCTGCTTGGCTTTTCTGGCGCTGCTGGCGCTCGCGCCGGCCGGCGCGAGCGCGGCGGCGTTGCCTGCGCCGCACACGCTGGCGGTCACGGTGCGAAGCGCGCCCCGAGGAGCTGCGGCGGCTTCCACGGCGGTGACGCAGCCGGCCCTGCCGGCGGCGCACGGGCTGGCCGTGACTGTCCGGCGCGCATGGCCGGCTCGTTCCGCGCAAGGCTCCAAGGCGGCCGGGGCGCCATTGCTGCCCGCGCCGCATTCCCTGACCACGACCGTGCGTCGCCTGGCGGGCGGGAAGGAGATCGGATTGGCGGCCCGGCATGGCCTGGGTCTGCCGGGCGCGCATGCGCTGGAGGTGCGGGTGACGCGCCGCTTCGGGACGGCGGGCCGCAAGCCGGTGGTCAAGGTGGTGCGGGTGATTCCGCAATCGGGGGTGAATCCGTTCGATGCTGCGAATCCGATTGGAGGAAAACCGAAAACGCAGGCGCCTGCTTTCGCGCAAACGCCTGCCGTGCCCGCTTGCAATGCTGGGCCGGTTGCTTATTCCCAAGTCGCATTTGATGTGACTTTTTATTATGATCCCACGACCGGCTCTTGTGTCCTGACTCCGCAACCGTTTGGGCAGGCTCCGGTGGTTTTCTCCGTGACGCAGCCGGGCAATCCCAATGTGCTTCCCTCCGGCGCATTGCTGATGGGGTCGGATCTGGGGCCGCAGTCGCCCTTCCCCGTATGGAGCCTGGTGAGTGCCAGCGCTGGAACGGTGACGCCGGGGACGTTTGGTCAGATTACCAATCTTCCTGTAGGCGTGCCGGTGGCGTTCGTGGTGCAATGCGTCCGGAATTGCACGGGGACACACCCGGGCGCCTACTCGGGGACGTTGATCATCACCAATACGACAGTGCAGGTTCAGGGGTTGCAATGAGCAGGAACATTTGTGCATGGATTCTCTTGGCAGTGATGGCGTCTGCGTCCGGGCTTGATGCCGTTGCCAGCGAATTCCGCGCCATTCGCCCGATCATGACGCCACAGCGCGCGCATGCGCCGGGCAATGCGCAGCCTGCGCGATGGGCGCCGGTGCAGCGGAAGAAGGTGGTGGATGCCGTGAAGGAGGTCATCGCGGCCTGGAACGAGAACCGGGTGGAGGACGTGCTGGACGAACGCTTCTATGATCGTTCCCGGCTCTCGGACGCCATGCAGGGTAAGGTGCCGCGCGATGCCCGGCTAGAGCCGTTGGCCATCGGCGAGGTGCAGACGCTCAGCCGCGAGGAGGTGGACACCCCGGAAGGGCGCATGATGCGCAGCACGGTGATGGTGACGGTGAAAACGCAGGTGACCTACAACGATCCGCAGCAGGGATACCAGCGCCGGCAGGGCGTGAACACCTATGTGCTGACCATCACCGAGCCCGAGGAATCGGAAGAGAACGGGGACTGAGCAGCGAGAGGGGAACGCCCCGCGCCCGTGTTGAACTTTCCTTGGGGTTCCCTATCCTCCCGCAACCACGCTAGGGAGGTCGCCCATGTCCGACATTGCTCATCATCGCCTGATCATCTTGGGTTCCGGACCAGCCGGCTACACGGCGGCCATCTATGCCGCGCGGGCCAACCTGAAGCCGGTCGTGATCCAGGGCATGCAGCCCGGGGGCCAGCTGACGACGACCACGGACGTGGACAACTACCCCGGTTACAAGGACGGCGTGCAGGGCCCGCAGATGATGGAGGATTTCCGCGAGCAGGCCGAGCGCTTCGGCACCGAGATGGTCTTTGATCACATTCACAAGGCCGATCTTTCGTCGCGCCCGTTCCGCCTGACGGGCGACGCGGGCGAATATTCGTGCGATGCGCTGATTATCGCCACCGGCGCATCCGCGAAATACCTGGGCCTGCCGAGCGAGCAGGAATACGCCGGGCGGGGCGTCTCCGCCTGCGCCACCTGCGACGGGTTCTTCTTCAAGGGGCAGGACGTGGCCGTGGTTGGCGGCGGCGACACGGCGGTGGAGGAGGCCATCTACCTGGCCAACATCTGCCGCAAGGTGACGCTGATTCACCGCCGCGACGCCCTGCGCGCCGAGCCCATCATGCAGGATCGGCTGTTTGCCACCGAGAATGTCGAGGTGAAGTGGAACCGCGTGGTGGACGAGATCCTGGGCGACGATTCCGGCGTGACGGGCGTGCGGCTGAAGTCCACGGTGGATGATGCGGTCGAGGAGCTGGCCGTTTCCGGCGTGTTCATTGCCATTGGCCACAAGCCGAACACCGATTTTCTCGAAGGGCAGCTGGAGACGGACGAGGCCGGCTACATCATCACCCGGGGCAAGAGCACGCGCACCAGCATCGAGGGCGTGTTCGCCGCCGGCGACGTGGCCGACCCGGTGTACCGGCAGGCGGTCACCAGCGCCGGCGAGGGCTGCAAGGCGGCGCTGGACGCCGAGCGCTGGCTGTCCGCCCAGGGATGAGGGCAGCCGTCGAGGGAGATTATTCCTTCACCGTGACCTGATTGCGTCCGTTGGACTTGGATTCATAGAGCGCTTCATCGGCTCGTTTCACGAGTTCGTCCCGAGCGACGTCGTCCTGGCCGGGAATGGTCGAGGCGACGCCAATGCTGATGGTGACATGGAGCGCGGCCTCGGCGCGTTCGTGCGGGATGGCAAGCTCCGCCACGGCCGCCCGCGCCAGTTCGGCCACCTTTCTGGCGCCTTCGGCGTCCGTGTCGGGCAGCACCAGCGCGAACTCCTCGCCGCCGTAGCGCGCGGCGAAGTCCGAAGGCCGGCGCAGACTCTCCGCCACGGCGCGGGCGACCCTCCGCAGGCAGTCATCGCCCGCCTGATGTCCGTAGAAGTCATTGAATTGCTTGAAATTGTCCACATCCATCAGGGCGACGGACAATGGCTTCCGGTCGCGGCGGGCGCGCCCCCATTCCCGATCCAGAATCTGGTCGAAATGCATCCGGTTCGGAATGCCGGTGAGCGCGTCCGTCAGGCTGAGTTGCTCCAGCCTGCGCGTCAGCTCGGTCAGCTCCCGCGTTTTCGCCTCCAGGCTCTGAAGTAGCTCCTCGCGCTCCAGGTGCTCGAAGTAAGCCCTGGAATGGTGGCGGATGCGGGCGACCAGCTCGATGGGGTGAGGAGGCTTGGTCAGGTAGTCGCTCGCGCCCTCCAGGAAGCTCCGCGCCTTGGTTTCGGCGGCCTGCTCGCCGGACAGCATGATGATGGGGATGTCCTTGATGACGTCATTGTTGCGATAGCGCGACAGAAGCTCGAACCCGTCCAGATAAGGCATGTTGATGTCCTGAAGAATGACGCTCGGCCCGTGCTGGCATGCCATTTTTTCGGCCTCGCGCTCATCGGCGCACCAGATGAAGTCAATGTCCGGGTGTTCGCGCAGCATGGACTGGATGCCGCGAGCAACGGTGCGTTGCTCGTCCACCAGCATGACCGTGACGATGTAGTCCGAAAGGTTGCCCGCCATGTCCGTTATCTAGCAAGCTGGATGCCACGCATGGCGGATCGCGCGTCGGTCAGACGTTGAAGCGGAAGTGCATCACGTCGCCGTCGGCGACGACGTAATCCTTGCCCTCCAGGCGCATCCTGCCGGCTTCCTTCGCGCCCTGTTCGCCGCCGAAGCGGATGAAATCCTCGAACGAGATGACCTCGGCGCGGATGAAGCCCTTTTCAAAATCGGAGTGAATGACGCCGGCCGCCTGGGGCGCAGTGTCGCCGCGGCGGATGGTCCAGGCGCGCACCTCCTTGACGCCGGCGGTGAAGTAGGTGATGAGATCGAGCAGCGCGTAGGCCTCGCGGATGACGGTGTTCAGCCCCGGCTCGGCCAGCCCCAGGTCGGCCAGGAACTCCTGGCGCGACTCCTCGTCCATCTCGGCCAGTTCCGCCTCGATCTGGGCGGACACCACGGCCACCCGCGCGCCTTCCTCCCCGGCATGGCGGCGCACCAGATCCACCAGCGCGTTGCCGTCCGGCAGCGAGGCATCGTCCACGTTGGCCACGTAGAGCACGGGCTTGGCGGTAAGCAGGAACAGCTCGCGCAGGGCCGCGCGTTCCTCGGAGGCCAGGCCCTGCCGGCGGACGGTGACGCCGTCCTCCAATCCCTGTTTGACCCGCTCCAGCAGCGCCAGGCGCGCTTTCGCGTCCTTGTCGCCGGTCTTGGTCTGGCGCGCCGTCCGTTCGATGGCGCGGTCCAGCGTCTCCATGTCCTTCAGCATCAGCTCCGTGTCGATGACCTCGATGTCGCCCAGCGGATCAATCTTGCCGGCGACATGGGTGATGTTGCCGTCCTCGAAACAGCGCACGACATGGGCGATGGCGGCGCATTCGCGAATGTTGGCCAGGAACTGGTTGCCCAGGCCCTCGCCCCTGGCGGCGCCGGCCACCAGGCCCGCGATGTCCACGAATTCCACCACCGCATGCTGCACCGCCTGCGGCTGCACGATTTCGGCCAGCTGTTCCAGCCGCGGATCGGGCACCGGCACGACGCCCACGTTAGGGTCAATCGTGCAGAAGGGATAATTGGCGGCTTCCGCGCCGCCGCCGTTCAGGGCATTGAAAAGGGTGGATTTGCCCACGTTGGGCAGGCCCACGATGCCGATGCCAAGCGCCATGTCATTGCTCCCGCAGATGAAGATGAATCTGGTTGCTGGCGCGCGGCAGATCTCCGGCCAGCAGGGAGTCAAGCGCGTCCAGGATGGCCGCGAACAACTGCCGTTCGCTGGCGCGTTCCTCGTCGGTGATGCGCCCGAGCACCCAGGGGGTGACCTCCATGCCAGCCGGCGGCCGGCCGATGCCGATGCGGATGCGCCGGTAGCCGGCATCCGGCAGATGCTGGTGCAGCGATTTCAGGCCGTTGTGGCCGCCGTGGCCGCCGCCGGTCTTCAGCCGGAAGGCGCCGCGCGGCAGGTCGAGGTCATCGTAGCAGACGAAGATGTTCCTGGTTTCCACGTTGTAATAACGCGCCAGCGGCCCCACGCACTCGCCCGAGTTGTTCATGAAGGTTTGCGGCTTGACGAGCAGCACGCGGCCCTGCGGGCCTTCCCACGCGGCCGTCTCGGCGCGAAAGCGAGGGGCCGCGGAGAACCGCAGCCCCTCCCGCCTGCCCAGCGCGTCCACGAATCGAAACCCGACATTGTGGCGCGTCTGCTCGTACTGGTTGCCCGGGTTGCCGAGGCCGACAAGCAGTTGCATGCGGCCTTACGATTCCTCGCTGGAGGTTTCCTCCGGTGCGGCTTCCTCGCCGGCTTCCGATGCATCCACGCGCGAGGCGGCCACGTTCAGCACCGTGAAGTTCAGCTCGGGGTTGTGCTCGATTTCCGGCACGGTGACGCCGTCCGGCAGCGTCAGGTCGCGGATGTGCACCGTGTCGCCGATGTCCAGGTTCGCGCAATCCACCTCGATGGCCTCGGGGATGGCGTCGGCGCGGCAGGCCACGTCCAGCTCGTGGCGGACGATCTCCAGCAGGCCGCCCTTGACGTCGCCCGGGCTCTTCTCGAAGTTCACCGCGTGCACCGGCACGGTCACGTGCACCACGTCGGAGGAAGACACGCGCATGAAATCGATGTGCATGACCTCGTCGCGCACCGGGTGCCACTGCACGTCCTTGACGAGCGCCTTGTTGGCGCCGCGCTTGCCCTTGACCTTGATGTCCACGATGGAGGTGTAGAACGCCTCCTGGTCCAGCAGCTTGGTGACCGCGATGCGGTTGACGGTGATGGGTAGCTCTGGCTTGTTGCCGCCGTAGATGATGGCCGGAATGCGCCCGGCGTGACGCAGACGGCGGGCGGCGGCGCGCCCCGTGTCTTCCCTTGCTTCCGCTTCAACAACAAAATCGCTCATGTCTCTCTCCTTGCGTGATGCGCCGACGGGTCGTCCCGTTTCGACGTGTCCGTCCCGGGGCGTTGGCGTTCGGAGATGAACGGGTCGCGCGGCGGGCGAACGGGCGCGGGATTATAGCCGCTGGCGGTCAGTCGTAAAGCGAGGAGACGGAGCGGGCGCTGTAGAT
>JALVTX010000102.1 GCA_027035825.1 Mariprofundaceae bacterium | reverse complement strand
TCGTCCGGCGCGCCCTTGAGGGCCTTGACCAGGTCGTCGGAGGAGATGTGCTTGAGGATGGTCTGGATGTCGCGGTCGGAAAGCTCGTTCAGGTCCTCGAACACCAGCAGCATCCGGTCCACCTGCTGGAACAGTTCCTCGTCCTTTTCCTGCAGGCGCTCCAGAATCGGCTTGGAGACGGTCTTGTCGAGCTTCTTCAGGATTTCCACCACGCTGACCATGCCGTCGAAGGTCAGGCCGGATGCGCCCTCCATGCCCGAGAGCTCCTCCTCCAGCGTTTCCTCGATCTCGCGCACGAGGTCGGCCGGCACGGTCTCGATCTTCGACATGCGCATGACCACGGACATCTGCATGTCCTCCGGCAGCAGCGCGATGACGCGACTGGCCACCGAGGGGTCGATGTTGCCCAGGATCAGGGCCACGGTCTGCGGGTGCTCCTGCTCCACGTAGGGTTTGATCATCTCCGGCTTCAGCCGCGAAAGCTTTTCCCAGATGCTGAGCTTGCGCGGCGCGTTCAGGCCGGCCAGCACCCGCTCGCGCCGTTCCTCGTCCACCGCGTATTGCAGCAGACCCATCACGTCCTTGCGGGTGGAGCGCAGCAACGGGTCGTCCGAGAGGTGCATGTCCAGGTATTCGCGGCACACCGATTCCAGCGTTTCGGCGTCAATCTTGCCCAGCTCGGACATGCGCTGGCCGACCTGCACCAGCGTTTCGTCATCCAGCTTCTGGATGATGGGCGCGGCGGCCTCCGGCCCCAGAGCGAAAAGCAGGATGGCGGTCTTGTCCAGCCCGGAGAGCCTGGCCGCGTCGCCGGTCGAACGGGCGCTCATGCGTGCTCAAGCCATTCGTTGACCACGCGGGCGGCGCGGTCGGGCTCGCGGGTGATGGCCTGCCGCGCCTGCTCCATCGCTTCCACGCGGGCGTAGGCTTCCGGCGTCATGGCCGGCAGGGCTTGCATGTTGTTCGACGTGGCGTCGGCCGGGGCCGCCTCCGGGCTTTCGCTCAGCTTGCGGGAGAGCGGACGCAGCACGAACCAGGCCAGCAGCGCCAGCGCCAGCGCCGCCAGCGCGTAGCGCGCGATCTCCATGTAAAGCTCGCGCCTGGCGGCGGCGTCCAGTCCCGCATCCGGGCGAGCGGTCACGTCCATCAGCGGCAGGCTCTGGATTTCCACCGTGTCGCCGCGATCCTCGTCGTAGCCGATGGCCTTCTCGATGAGTCCTTGCAGCACCTTCAGCTCCTGCTTGCTGCGCGGCTTGAAGGTGGAGGCGTCGCCCGGCTTGTCGAACGTGCCGCCGACGATGGCCGCCACCGAGATGCGGCGAATGCCGCCGGCGGGCACGATGCGGTGCTCGGTGGTGGTGCTGATTTCATAGTTCACGGTGCGGTCGGTGCGGTTGGCCGTTTCCTTCGGCGCGCTCCTGGCCGTGGCCGGATTCGCGCCGGGCGTGTTCGAGGCCGTGCCCGGCACGCCGATGGGGGCGCTGTCCGTGCTCTGGCGGCTTTCGCTGATTTCCTTCTGGCTGCGCACGACCTGCTCGTCGGGGTTGAATCGCTTGCTGTTCGCCTCCAGCACCTCGCGGTTGATGTCCGCCGTCACGCGCACCACGGCCTGGCCCGGCCCCACCACCTGCTCCAGCATGCCGGTGAGCCTCGCCTCCAGTCGCCGTTCGATGCGCGCCTGCGCGTCCGCCAGCGTCTGGCCCGCCGTCATCGGCGCGTCCTCGTCGTTCTCCGAGAGCAGGTTGCCGCTGGCGTCCACCACGGTCACGGCCTTCGGCTCCAGGCCCGGCACGCTGGAGGCCACCAGGTTCTGGATGGCCAGCACGCCGCGCTTGGGCAGCCGCCCCGGCCCGGCGAGCTTGAGCATGACCGAGGCGCTGGCCTTGCGGTCGCGGTCGGCGAAGGCGGAATCCCTGGGCAGCACGAGCTGCACCCGCGCCGTCGCCACGCTGGGCATCACCTCGATGGTGCGCGCAAGCTCCCCTTGCAGGGCCCGCTGGTAGTTGACCTGCTGCGTGAAGTCGCTGATGCCGAACTCGTTCTGGCGGTCGAAAAGCTCGAAGCCCATGCCGCCGCCGGGCGTGATGTCCTG
>JALVTX010000101.1 GCA_027035825.1 Mariprofundaceae bacterium | reverse complement strand
CCCACCAGCACCGACGGCGCCTGTTCGATGATGCGCACCACCTCGCCCGATTCGCGGCCGCGCCGGCGCGCGGCGCGCACCTCCACCACGTCGCCGTGCATCAGGCCGCGCATGGCCTCCGGCGGCAGGAACAGGCCCTTGTCGCGACCCTCCACGTCCACGAAGCCGAAGCCGTCCGGGTGCGCGGACACCACGCCGACCCAGGTCTGCCTCGATGCGCCCCTGTCGCGCCTTGCCGGGCGCCCGCCCCTGGAGGCGCCGGGTCGCGCGCTCGCGCGCGGGCCTTCGGGCGGCGACTTGCGCGCGCCTTGCGGCTTCCGGCCGGCGGCCTTGGACTGTGGCGTTCCGTCTCCCGCCGGCTTGCGGGTTCGCCGTCGTTGGTTCGTTTTCTTGTTCTCGTTTCTCTGTCTTGACACTCCATGTCTCCATTCTATGATTGCGCGCCTTCCGCATGCAGTGCATGCGCGATGCGCCGAGGTGGCGGAATTGGTAGACGCGCTGGCTTCAGGTGCCAGTGGCCGCGAGGCCGTGCTGGTTCGACTCCAGTCCTCGGTACCATACCACTTGAGGCATCCGCGGGGCGATGGCGACATCGCCCCTTTTTTATGCCTCAAGCCGTCATGCCGCAAGCCTTCCGCCGCGAACCTGCTGTCCCAACCTCTTTTCGAGTGTAGCCCGCCGCGGGCGTGATTGCGCCTGGCGGGGATGACGATGCGCATCGGGATGGGCGCCGAGCCCTGTTGACGGGCCGGATGCTGCCGCATGCGCGGCGGTTTGTCTCCCCTCGGTTTGTCTTCCCCAATCGGCCGGGCTGGTTGGCGGGAAAGGGATTGCTCTCTATACTGAAGTCCATGAACGGTCTGGATGCGGTCGGGGACGCCTCGCTGGAGCGCGCCGAGGAGCTGTTGCGGCGCATGGCGATGCTGCGCGGCTGGTCGCCGCGCACGCTCGAGTCCTATCGCGCCGACTTGCGCGCCGCCTCGCGTTTTCTTGCCCGGCGCGGCCGCACGCTCTTTGACGCCGCCGAGGAAGACCTGATGGCTTGGCTGGCCGCGTTGCGGCGTGAGGGATTTCGCGATTCCAGCCTGCGTCGGCGGCGCAGCGCCCTGTCCACCTGGTTCGGCTTCTTGCAGGCGGAGGGCATGCGTGAGGATCATCCCGTGCGCCGCCTGCCGCGCCAGCGCGGGCGACGGCCGCTGCCGAAGATGCTGGGCGAGGATGAGGTCGAGGCGTTGCTGGCCGCGCCGGACGCGACCACGCGCCACGGGCTGCGTGATCGCTGCATGCTGGAAATGCTCTACGCCACGGGGCTGCGGGTCAGCGAACTGGTGGGCCTGCGCCTGGCGCAGGTGGATCGCGCCGCGATGGTCGTGCGGGTCACCGGCAAGGGCGACAAGGAGCGCATCGTGCCCTACGGCGAGGCGGCCGCGGCATGGCTGGATCGCTGGCTGGAGGTGCGGCGGGCGATGCCCGGCGCCGCCAGCCCGTTCCTGTTTCCCGGCCGGGGCGGGCGCCCGATGAGCCGGCAGAACTTCTGGCAGCGGCTGAAGCGCCATGCCGCCGCGGCGGGCCTGCGCGAGCTGCCTTCGCCGCACACGCTACGGCATGCGTTCGCCACCCATTTGCTCAATCACGGGGCGGACTTGCGGGCGGTGCAGATGCTGCTCGGTCACGCCAACATCAGCACCACGGAAATCTATACCCACGTGTCGCGGGCGCGCCTGCACGAGGCCGTGAACCGGGCGCATCCGCTGGGGCGTCAGGCGTGAACGCATCCAGGCTCATCCGCGAGGCGCGCAAGGCGACGCAGCGCGGAGACTTCGACGCCGCCGAGGCGGCCTACCGGCAACTGCGCGAGATGCCGCAGTTTCGCAACGATGTGGACATTTCCCTGCGGTTGGCTTGGTGCGCCGAGCGAACGGGGGACTATAGCGAGGCGCTGACAGCCTACGAGGCGGTGTTGCGCGAGTACCAGGAACAGGATGACGAGGGCGCGGCGCGGGTGGTCGAAGGCCTGATCGAGCAGATTCGTCTGCACCTGGAGGACGCGGACGTGAAGACCGATGCACCCTCCACGCTGGAGGATGCCCCGGATGATGCGGAGGTGCTGCGCCGGCTGATGAAGGCGGGCCGCAAGCGCTATCTTGCCGATGGCGACATCCTGTGCAGGCAAGGAGATCCCTCCCGCCAGGTGTGGCTGCTGCTGGAGGGTCGCATCGAAGTGCAGGTGCCGGGCTGGCAGGACACCAGCGTGCTCACCGGCAGGCATGATGCGCCGTACATCCTGGGAGAACTGGGATATTTCACCGGGCAGCGCCGCGCGGCCACGCTGGTCGCGCGCTCCTACGTGGAGTTGGTGGAGATCGACGTGCGCGACATTCGCTTGATGTGCGCGCACAGCCCGCGCCTGACCATGGGCGTGGAGCGCATGTTCCGCGAGCGGCTGGTGGAACGCGTGCTTTCCCGCCATGCCATCTTCGAGCGGGTCAACGACGTGGATCGCCGCAAGCTGGCGCTGGCGTTCGATTACCGGGAGATGGGGCCGGGCGAGGTGCTGATCGAGGCGGGACGGGAGCATGATGGGACGTACCTGGTGCAGTCCGGTTGCCTGCTGCTGACGCCAGCGGATGGCGAAGGCCCGGGGGCTTCCGGCATCACCGAGCCCATCGGCGTGCTGCCGGGCGAGATGGTGCATGTCGGCGGCTTGCTGCGCGGTTACGTGCCCCGTTACCGGGTGATGGCGGCGACGCCCGTTCGCCTGCTGCACCTGTCCCGGGAGCGTTTCGATCCGTTCACGCTGCGCCGGCCGTGGATTGTCCAGGCTATCCTGCAGCAGAGCCGCAAGCCTCCGCATCTTCAGGTCATGCGCCCGGACGAGGATTACCTGTGGCATGTCCGGCGCCGGGTGAGGCTTTAGCCCTGGCCGGCCGGATCGCCGGGATTTTTCCATGGATGTGGTGTAGGGTTTCGCCCGCGAAATCGCGACGGAGACAAGGGAGAGGCCCATGAGTGATTCCAGCATCCGAGAGAACGGCGCGCCCTGCTATTCGCCGGGCCTGGCCGGCATTCCGGTGGCCGAGTCGGCGATTTCCTACGTGGACGGGCAGCGCGGGCATCTGGAATATCGCGGCATCGACATCGAGGTGCTGGCCGAGCGCAGCACCTTCGAGGAGACGGCCTTCCTGCTGCTGTACGGGCATCTGCCGAAGGCGGACGAGCTCGACCGTTTCACGGCCGAGCTGCGGCATCATCGCCGCATCAAGTACAGCATCCGCGACATGATCAAGTGTTTCCCGGAGTCCGCGCACCCGATGGACGCCCTTCAGGCCTGCGTGGCGGCGCTGGGCATGTTCTACCCGATGGAGAAGGCGCTGGATGTGCAGAACCTCGACCAGGAGGAGTTGCACCTCTCCTGCGTGCGGCTGATTGCCAAGATGCCGACGCTGGTGGCGGCGCATGCGCGCATGCGCCGGGGAGACGATCCCATCCCGCCGCGGGATGACCTCTCCCATGCCGCCAACTTCCTGTACATGCTGGATGGCGAGGAGCCCGACCCTCTCCTGGAACGCATCATGGATGTGGCGCTGATCGTGCATGCCGAGCATACGCTCAATGCCAGCACCTTCTCGGCCATGGTGACCGGCTCGACGCTGGCCGACCCCTACACGGTCATCAGCTCGGCGGTGGGCACGCTCTCGGGGCCGCTGCATGGCGGCGCCAACGAGGAAGTGCTGGAGATGCTGGACGAGATCGGCTCGGTGGAAGCCGCCGAGGACTACCTGAACCGCAAGCTGGCCAACAAGGAGAAGATTCCGGGCCTGGGCCACCGGGTCTACAAGGCCAAGGATCCTCGCGCCACGCTGTTGCAGAAGCTCTACGGCGATTTGACCCGCAAGTACGGCGAGGATCCGACCTATGCCATCGCCAGCCGCATCGAGGAGCTGTCGCGCGGGGTGCTGGGGCCGAAGGGCGTCTGCCCGAACGTGGATTTCTATTCCGGCATCGTCTATCGCAAGATGGGCATCGAGACCGACCTGTTCACGCCGATCTTCGCCATCGCCCGCGTGGCCGGCTGGCTGGCGCACTGGCTGGAGATGCTGCCGCACAACCGCATCTACCGGCCGGTGCAGATCTACGTCGGCCTGCACGACCAGCCCTATGTCCCGATGGAGGAGCGGTAGGCAGGCCGATGGCTGTTGACATGGGTGGAGACGCGCGCATACTTCGCCGCCCTTGAGAGATTTTGCGTCCGCCGCCGCGGGCGCGCATGGAAGGAGAGCGAGCTTGGCCAATCATGCATCCGCCGCGAAGCGGGCCCGACAGAGTGAAAAGCGCCGCCTGGTCAACCGGGTGCGCAAGAGCGCCATGCGCACCGCCATCAAGCGGGTGCTGGCGGCCGTGGAGGCGGGCGACGCCGAGGCCGCGAAGGCCGCGCTGTCCCGCGCCGTGCCGCTGATCGACCGTGCCGGCCGCCGCGGCGTGATCCATCGCAACCAGGCCGCCCGCCGCGTGTCGCGGCTCAACGCCAAGGTCAAGTCGCTGTCGGCCTGACCAAGCGATCCGGTTTCCTCCTCTGATGCTTCAGGGCCCGCCAATGGCGGGCCCTTTTCGTTTCATGGAGTCACGCGGTTGCCCGTTCCGCCACCTTGCGCGAGATCTCGGCAAGCTGGGCGTCCACGGTGCGAAGCAGGGTTTCGCGCAGCGGGGGGTAGGCCTCCACGACATTCTTGAAGGCGGCGTAGGGGATGTGCGCCATCAACACGTCCTCCATCGCGATGATGTCCGCCGGGCATCCCATCCGCCTGCCCGCATCCGCCTTGTCGCGCAGGATGGAGAGATCGCCAATGAGCTGGCCCATCGGCAGCTCCAGAATCGGCAAGCGCTCGCCTGACGGGGCGGTCATCATGTACTGCGCCCGCCCGCGGGTGAGCATGTCCACCGCGTCGAGCGGGGCGCCGCCCTTGCGGATGAGCGCGCCCGCGTCGTAACGCGCGATTTCCGCCTGCTTGCCCAGGAAGTGCCGCATGTCCACCGGAATGCGGCGCAGCGCCGGGTTCCGCGACAGCAGGCTGACCATGTGGCGCTGCTCGTATTCGCTCATCAGCGCGGCCTCCACTTCCGGATGCTCCAGCAGGTACGCCAGCGCCTTCTTGCGGGGAATCTCGATGATCGTGCTGTCCTTGTTGGCCACCACGTCGGCGCCGCGCGGGTTGGCGCTGAGCACCGAGCCTTCGCCCACCACGCTGCCCGGGCCGATCATGTTCAAGAGGATGAGCCTGCCCGTCTCGTCCGGGACATAGACGGCCAGTTCGCCGCTGATGACGACGCCCATCGATTCGCCCGGGTCGCCGCGCCGGAACAGGTGCTCCCCCTCCTTCAGTCGTTTCCTGCGCATCGCGGCCAGCAGCTTGCCGCCGGCGCATTCCTCGGCCATCGCGAGAAAGAGCGAGGTGCCGGAGACATCCTCCTCGCGGGCGTGCACGCGGCCGATCTGCGGATACTGGCGCGTGAGCTCGCTGGCCTCGTGCCGTTCTCCGGCCCGGATCAGGAGGTCATGCGCGCGCCGCAGGATTTCGGTGGCCGTGGCATGCTTGCCGTTGGCGATCAGCGCCTCGGCATAGCGGCGCAGGTAGCGCACGTCATCCGGATAGAGGCGGACGAGGTCGGCGTAAACGGCTTCGGCGTGGACGCTGTCTTCGTGCTCCGATTCCATGCGGGATCAGGCGGCGGCGCCGGCATGCTGGCTGATTTCGACGACATCCTCCGGATACATGCAGCGCTCGACCATCAGGTTGGGCTGGGCGCTCAAGTCCACGGTGCGGGGCACGATGCCGTTGCCGTGACGGTCGAGCGTCAGGTGCACCACCGGGCGCAGCGGCAGGCGTTGGTGGACGTGGATGACCTGCCCGATGTCGCCGGAGTTCAACTGCACGTACGTGCCCACCGGGTAGAGGGAAATGGCGTCGATCAGGCACTTGAGGAAGGCGGGATCGAAGGCCTGCTTGTGGTGGATGAGGATTTCGCGGATGGCGTCGCGCGGCAGCAGGCGCTTGCGGTAGGCGCGGTAGTGAATCATCGCCTCGAAGGTGGACAGCAGGCCGATGATGCGCGCGGTGCGGCTGATTTCGTTCTCCTTCAGGCCCTTGGGGCCGGAGCCATCGTAGCGTTCGCGGGCCTGGGCCGCGGCCGTGAGGATGCGCTCGTCGGTGACGCCGGACTTCTTCAGCCATGCCGCGCCGCGCTCGGGCGCCTCCGCGATCTCCCGGCGTTCCTCGCGCGTCAGTTTCTTCTTCTTGTGGCGGATGTCGGCGGAAACCTGCGCCATGCCGACATGGTGCAGCATGCCCGCCAGCACCAGCGTTAGCAGCTCGTCGTCGTTCAGGCGAAGCTGCCGTCCCACCTTGATAGCATAGATCATCATCATGACGGATTTCTCGACCAGGTCGCCGAGACCGGCATCGGCCTTGCGGATGCCGGCGGGATCGTTGGCCACGATCAGTTCCAGGCGCTCCAGCCGTTCGGCATGTTCGTCGAGCGCCGCGAGAAAGCCCGCCACGTGGTTGCGCAGGGGCGCCAGGTCGGCCGGTTCGTCGGCCGATGCGCGCCGGAACGCTTCCAGCGCCAGGCGCGCGCACGCGTCGAGCCACTCGCGATCGTCGGCATCCATGCCGACGGCCTCGGACAGCGCCGGGGAGGAGGCGGGAGCCTTGATGCTCGTGAACTCCTCGCTTGCCGTTTCGGGCTCCGGCGATGCTTCCTCCAGCAATTCCTGCGGCAAGGGTTCGCGCCCGGCGTCACGGGCCGCCTGTTCGGCCTCCTCGACCAGCCAGGCATCGTCCGGCATTTCGCGGGACTGTGGTTCGGCGGGCTTCTTGCCGGCGCCGTGGGAACGCAGAAGGTCGATGTATTTGGGCATCAGCAGGGATACCGTTCCAGGGTTTCGGCGACCAGGCGCGAATCGAGCAGCGAGGCGCCCTTGCGCATGCCCAGGAGCAGACAGCGGTCGGCCAGGTGGTTGATGCGCCGGGGCACGCCGCGCGTGTGGCGGTACATGGATTCGACGGCCTGGCGCGTGAGGATGGGGTGATCGCAGCCGGCGGCATGCAGCCGGTGCAAAACGTAGCGCGCCGTGTCCTTGGGCGACAGCGGGCCCAGGTGCAGGTGCAGGGCGATGCGCTGGCGCAACTGCGGCAGGCGCTCGATCTTGCGTTGCAGCTCCGGCTGGCCGACGAAGATCATCGTCATCAGGAATCGGTCGGCGAGCTGGAAGTTGAGCAGCAGCCGGAGCTCCTCGAAGGTTTCCAGCGACGGGATGCTCTGCGCCTCGTCGATGCAGACCAGCGTGTCGCGGCCGGTTTCGGCGTTTTCCGCCAGCCGGGACTGGAGCGCGTGCAACAGGTCATTCTTGTCATTGCCGTCGGCCGCCAGCCCCAGTTGCCGGTTGATTTCGCGCAGCATTTCCACCGGCGTCAGGCAAGGGTAGGTGATGTAGGCGATGTCGAAGCGCTCCTCGGGCAGCGACAGCAGCACCCGCTGGGTGAGCGTGGTCTTGCCGCAGCCAATTTCGCCGGTGAGCATCATCGCGCCCTTGCGGCGCAGGATGGCGTCGGTCATGTCCTGGATGGCCATGCCATAGGCCTCCGACTCGAAAAAGAAGCCGGGATTCGCCACATTTTCAAAGGGAAAATGGCTCAAGCCCCAATGCTCAAGATACATCGCCTGCCCCATGCATGCGCCATCTTGGCAGATGTTCGGGCATTGCGTCAAGGTGATTTCTTCTTTGTTGGCAGGGGTAAAAGATGCGCCGGTTCATGTTTTTTGTGTGCAATGTGCCGTAAGTGCTTGACACTTCTGGGCTAAGGGGCTTGAATGCTCCTGTGGGGATGCGCGTCAACATGTTGATACGCCCGTGGGCGGCGCTGCTTTTGCTGGCGGCGCTGGCCTCGTGTCGCACCGTCGTGCCCGAGCCGACCATGCCCGTTGGCGCGCTGGATCGGGCGCTTCCCGACTATTCCATGCACAACATCGGCCCCCAAAGGGTGGAGCGATCATTGGCCGCCAGCTTCACGGATCTGGACGGCGATGGCCATGTGGATTTGCTCGTGGGCGGCGTCAAGCCCGATTCGGGCTTCCGCGTGGAGTGGGGCGATGGCCGTGGGCGCTGGCGGCGGGAGGCAGGGCCGGTGACTGGCATGGATCCGCGCGCGTTCGCCGTGGCGGATGTGGACGGCGATGGCGAGCCGGAGGTGCTGATCGGCGGCCAGGGCGACCAGAAGGGCTTGCAGGTGTGGAAGCGGGCGGGAGATGGCGATTGGCGGCTGCATTCCGCGCCGGTGGAGCGGGGCGAGTTCCGCGACGTGGCGCTGGCGGACGTGAACGAGGATGGCTGGCCGGACATCGTTGCCGTGCGCGTGGATTCCGAGCCCGATGGCGGCGTGTACGTATGGCTCAACGACGGCAGGGGCGGCTGGAAGCCGCACATCGGCCCGATGGTGGAAGGCGTGTTCACGGACATGGTGGTGGCCGACGTGGACGGCGATGGTCACCAGGATATCGTGGTGGCCCGTCGCGGCGGCTACGGCGATGCGCGTAGGGATGACGGCCACTGGCGTCCGGTGGGCGGCGTGGAGATATGGCTTGGCGACGGCAACGGGCGCTGGGCGCCGAAGTCCCTGCCGGTCGAGAGCGATGCCGAGGCGGTGACGGTGGCCGATGTCAACGGCGATGGCCGCATGGACGTGGTGGCCGGCCTTTACCAGCAGGGCATTGATCTGTGGCTGGGCGGCGAGGGCGGGTGGCGCGCCCGGAAGGTGGCGGATGCCGGCACCTGGGGCACGCTGCGCGTTGGCGACCTGGACGGCGATGGCAAGCGCGAGCTGGTGGCGGCCTCGCGCGATGGCCGGGGCTTGGGCCTGTGGCGCTGGCGCGGCGGGGAGAACGGCAAGTTCGCGCCCCTGAAGGGATGGTTGCCCGACCACGGCGTGTATGCGGACGTGGATCTCGGCGACGTGTTGGGCCGGCATGCGCTGGACGTTGCG
>JALVTX010000100.1 GCA_027035825.1 Mariprofundaceae bacterium | reverse complement strand
GGCCCGGCGTGCGCCGCATCCTGGAAGAGGCGCATGCGGCGGGGGTGACGCTGGGCGTGGCCACGACGACCACGCCGGCGGCGCTGGAGGCGCTGATCGCGCATTCCCTGGGGCCGGAATGGTTCGACCGCTTCGCGGTGCTGGCGGCGGGCGACATCGTGCCGGCCAAGAAGCCCGCGCCGGACATCTACCTGCACGCGATGGAGGCCATGGGCGCGCGCCCGGAGGAGACGCTGGCGATGGAGGATTCGGCCAACGGCTGGAAGGCGGCGCGGGATGCCGGCCTGCGCTGCGTGGTCACCGTGAACGGTTATACCCGCGGGCAGGATTTCGCCGACGCCGACCTCGTGGTCTCCGACCTGGGCGAGCCAGGCGGGCCGGCCATCGAGGTGCTGGCCAACCCGCATGGGCTGGACGACCTCCACCACGTGGAGCTGGCGCACCTGCGCGCCATCATGGAGGACTGAGATGCGATTGGTGGATACGCATTGCCACGTGGATTTTCACCATTTCGACGATGATCGCGACGCGGTGTTCACGCGCTACGCCGAGGCCGGCGGGACGTGGCTGGTGGCCGTGTCCGTGGAGCTGGAGGAGCTGCCGCGCCTGTTCGCGCTGGCCGAGTCCCGGCCGAATGTCTGGTGCAGCGTCGGCGTGCATCCGAACCACGAAACGGACGACGAGCCGAGTGAAGCCCGGCTCATCGAGCTGGCGCGGCATCCCCGCTGCGTGGCCATCGGCGAAACGGGCATGGACTTCTTCCGCCACCGGGTGCCGGGCGAGGTGCAGGAGGCGCGCTTTCGCGCCCATATCCGCGCCGCCAAGGCTCTGGGCAAGCCGGTGATCGTGCACATGCGCGAGGCCGATGACGACACGCTGCGCGTGCTGGCCGAGGAGGGCGTGGACAAGGGCGTGATGCACTGCTTTTCCTCGGACTGGGCCGCCGCCGAACGGGCCCTGGCAATGGGCATGCACATCTCGTTCTCGGGCAACGTCACGTTCCGCAAGAACGAGGCGCTGCGCGAGGTGGCGGCGCGCGTGCCGCTGGAGCGGCTGCTGGTGGAGACCGACGCGCCCTACCTCGCGCCCGTGCCGATGCGCGGCAAGCGCAACGAGCCGGCCTTCGTGCGGCACGTGGCCGAATGCGTGGCCGAGGCGCGCGGCATGCCCGTGAAGGAGCTGGCCGATGCCTGCGCGCAAAACGCGGCGCGGCTGTTCGGCGTTCCGGAAGAGGCGTAGCCATCCGTCGGGCCGTTCGGCCCATGGCGGATCGTTTGGAGATGGCCTAGCCTTGGGCCATGTTCACCGGCATCATCCAGGACGTGGGCGAGATCGTCCGCGTCATTCCCGAAGGCCCGCAGCGGCGCATTACCGTCCGCACGGCGCTGGACATGGGCGGCTGGCATCTGGGCGATTCGGTGGCCGTGGACGGTTGCTGCCTGACGGTCACCGGCATGGCGGAAGGCGCGTTCGAGGCCGTGCTGTCGCCGGAGACGCTGGCGGTGACGGTGTTCGGCGAGGCCCGTGCCGGGCGGCGGGTGAACCTGGAGCCGGCCTTGCGCGTCGGCGATGCGCTGGGCGGGCATATCGTCACCGGCCACGTGGATGGCGTGGCCACGGTCGAGGAGGCGCGCGCGGCGGGCGAGCACCGCGTGCTGGGCTTTCGCGCCCCGGAGGCGCTGGCCCGCTACCTGGTGCGCAAGGGCTCGGTCGCCGTCAATGGCGCAAGCCTGACGGTGAACGACGTGGACGGCGCGCGCTTCTCGGTGAACCTGATCCCGCACACGCTGGCGCACACCAACCTCGGCGCGCTGCGGCCGGGGGATGCCGTGAATCTCGAAACCGACCTTTTGGGGCGGTATGTGGAGCGAATGATGCAGTGTGACGCGAGAACGGAGGCGGGCGCATGAGCCTGGCCAGTTGCGAGGAGTTGATTGACGAGCTGCGCGCCGGGCGGATGATCATCCTGGCCGACGACGAGGATCGCGAGAACGAGGGCGATCTGGTGATGGCCGCCGAATGGATCACGCCGGAGGCGGTCAATTTCATGGCCACCCACGCGCGGGGGCTGATCTGCCTGGCGCTGACCGAGGA
>JALVTX010000099.1 GCA_027035825.1 Mariprofundaceae bacterium | reverse complement strand
AACCACATCCGACCGCACAAGGCCTTGAACCTCCTACCGCCCGCACAGTATCTTGCCAGCCTCAATCCCAGAATGGCGGCCTGAATCCACGCCTTTGTCTCATATGTAGTGGACTAGGACAATCTCTTGCCTTTTTGCGCCCTCGGGCCCTAGGATTTCCGCATTCATGCCCATGAATGACCATGAAATGACAACCCCCGACCCCCGATGCGCGCCCCCGTGCGTTCCCCTGACTGCATGAGTTCCCGATCGCTGGATACGCTCTACATCAAGACCTACGGCTGCCAGATGAACGAATACGACTCCTCGCGCATGGCGGATCTGATGCGCGAGGCCTATGGCCTGCGACTGGTGGGCCGGCCCGAGGACGCGGACGTGATCCTGATGAACACCTGCTCCGTGCGCGAGAAGGCGGAGGAGAAGGTGTACTCGGAGCTGGGGCGCTACCGGCTCATCAAGGACGAGCGGCCTGACCTCATCATCGGCGTCGGCGGCTGCGTGGCGCAGCAGGAGGGCGAGCGCATCCTCAAGCGCGCGCCGTTCGTGGACATGGTGTTTGGCCCGCAGACCTATCACCGGCTGCCGGAGATGGTGAACCGCATCCGGCGCGAGCGGGTTCGCCTCAGCGAGACGGACATGCCCGAGATCGAGAAGTTCGACCACCTGCCGGCATCGGGCGCGGCGGCGCACTCGGCGTTCGTCACCATCATGGAGGGGTGCGACAAGTTCTGCACCTTCTGCGTGGTGCCTTATACCCGCGGGCCGGAGGTGTCCCGCCCGGTGGCGGACGTGCTGGACGAATGCCGGAGCGCGCTGGCGGCGGGCGCGGTGGAGATCACGTTGCTGGGGCAGAACGTGAACGGCTACCTCGGCCCGGGGCCCGATGGCGAGGAGTGGGATTTCGCGATGCTGCTGCACGCGGTGGCGGAGCTGGAGGGACTCAAGCGGCTGCGCTTCACGACCAGCCACCCGATGGAGATGAGCGACGGGCTCATCGAGGCGTTCGCGGAACTGGACGTGCTGATGCCATATCTTCACCTGCCGGTGCAAAGCGGCTCCAACCGCATCCTCAAGGCCATGCACCGGGGGCACGACCGCGACCAATACCTGCGCATCATCGAGCGCTTGCGCAAGGCCTGCCCGGAGATTGCGCTGTCGTCGGATTTCATCGTCGGCTTTCCCGGCGAGACGGACGAGGATTTTGAACAGACGCTGGAGCTCGCCCGCGAGGTGGGATTCGATTCGGCCTTCTGCTTCAAGTATTCGCCCCGGCCGGGCACGCCCGCGGCCCGTTCCGAGGACGACGTGCCCGAACCCGTCAAGGATGCGCGCCTGCAAGCGCTGCTGGCACTGATGCGCGAGTCCAGCCGCCGCGCCCACGCGCGCCACGTGGGCCATGTCGAGGAGGTGCTGGTGGAGAAGCCCAGCCGCGCCGAGGGCGACATGCAGGGCCGCACGCCGGATTTCAAGATCGTGCACTTTCGGGGCCAGGCGCGGCAGGCGGGGCAGATTCTCCCCGTGCGCATCACCGAGGCCTATGGCCAGTCGCTGCGCGGCGAACTGGTGCTTGCGTAAGCGGTTCGGGCGGACGTTTCGGTTGTCATCCCAATCCCCATCCATCCAGCTTCATCTGGACGACGTGGACGCGGACGCGCTGCGCTGCCTGTGCGGCAGCGATGACCGCGTCCTGCGGCGCATCGAGGCGCGGCTGGGCGTGCGCTTTCTGGGCGCGCCGGGGCGCTGGCGCGTGGAGGGCGACGGGGCGCGGGCGGCGGCGGAGGTGATCCGCGCCCTGTTGCCGCTGGCCCGGCAAGGCCCGTTGACTGACGTGCAGATCGAGGGCGCGCTGCGCACGCAGCAGGCCCGCGCGGAGATGGAGGAAGAACCGGCCGGCGAGGACGTGGCCGTGATGGCGGGCCGGCGCCGCGTGCGCGGCAAGACGCCGAACCAGCGCCGTTATCTTGCCGCCATGCGCGAGCACGTGCTGACGCTGGCGGTGGGGCCGGCCGGCACGGGCAAGACCTACCTGGCCGTGGCGATGGCCGTACAGGCGCTGCGGGCGCACGAGGTGGAGCGGCTGATCCTGACCCGCCCGGCGGTGGAGGCGGGCGAGCGGCTGGGCTTCTTGCCCGGCGACATCCAGCAGAAGGTGGATCCCTACCTGCGGCCGCTGTTCGACGCGCTGGCGGACATGGTGGGGCTGGAGAAGATGAATGCGCTGATGGAGGCCGGGCGCATCGAGGTCGCGCCGCTGGCCTACATGCGCGGGCGCACGCTGAACGATGCCTTCGTGATATTGGACGAGGCGCAGAACACCACGCGCGAGCAGATGAAGATGTTCCTCACCCGGCTCGGCTTTTCATCGAAGATGGTGGTCACCGGCGACACCACGCAGGTGGACTTGCCGGCCAAGCACCAGAGCGGGCTGCTGCACGCCTTGCAGGTGCTGGAGGGCGTGGAAGGCGTGGCCATTTGCCGCCTGGGCGCCGGCGACGTGGTGCGCCACCCCTTGGTGGAGGCCATCGTGGCGGCCTACGAGCGCGGCGAGGCGGGCGAGTCGTGATGGATGTCATCGTGGATGCGGGTGTGCCCCTTGAGGAGCTGCCCAGCGAGGCGCGCATGCGGCAGGCCGCGGCGGCGGCCGCGGCCGCGGCGGGCGTCAGCCGCCGGCTCACGCTCTGCCTGCGCGTGGCGTCCGACGAGGTCGTGCGCGAGCTCAATCGCCAGTGGCGGGACGTGGATGCGGTGACGGACGTGCTGTCCTTCCCGATGCAGGAAGGCCCCGGGCTCGATTTCGACGAGACGCTGGGCGACGTGGTGCTGGCCTGGCCCTTCGTGAAGCGCGAGGCGGCGCGGCTGGGGCTCGATGCGCGCGCCCACGCGCTGCACCTCATCGTGCATGCCGTGCTGCATCTGTTGGGGCACGACCACGCCGAGCCCGGCGAGACGGCGCGGATGCGCGGCATGGAACGGCGGGCGATGCGCGAGTTGGGGTTGCACGATCCCTGGCCGGATGACAGGCGGGAGGGAGGCGGACGTGCTTGAGCAATGGCGGGAGCGGCTGCGACGGCGGCTCATCGAGCGGTTGCGGCCGGGCCGCGACGAGGAGGAGCTCCTGGAGGTGCTGGGGCGGGCCGAGGCCATCCGCTCCGAGGATCACCGGAGCATGTTGCAGAACCTGGTGATGTTCCGCGACGTGCGGGTGCGGGAGCTGATGGTGCCGCGCTCGGAAATCTTCGCGCTGGATGTCTCGATGTCGCTGGAGGAGGCGGCGCGCGCCTTCGCCCGGCACAATTTTTCCAAGGCGCCCGCCCATGCCGGCAGCCTGGACGACGTGCAGGGCGTGATCCACGCCTGGGACGTGTTCTCGGCCGTCATCGAGGGCCGGGATGCGCCGCTGGCCGGGATGGTGCGGCCCTGCCTCAAGGCGCCGGAGTCGCAGCTCGTGCTCGGCCTGCTCTTGCAGATGAAGGAGCAGGGGGCGCACCTGGCCGTGGTCGTGGACGAATACGGCGGCACCGGGGGGCTGGTGACCATCACCGACCTGCTGACCGAGATTGTCGGCTCGCTGAACGAGGTGGAGGAGACGAGCGAATCCGGCGAATGCGCGCCGGCGCCGGATGGCGGCTGGGTGGTGGCCGGCCGCATGCACGTGGAGGATTTCGAGGAGGTGCTGGGCCGCAAGCTGCCGGAGGGCGATTTCGACACCGTCGGCGGCATGGTGACGAGCCTGTGCGGGCGCATCCCGGCGCGCGGCGAGGTGCTGGAGGTGGCGGGGCTGCGGGTGAAGGTGCTGGCGGCCGACCCTCGGCGGGTGACCCGGCTGCACATCACGCCGCTGGCCGATGCCGCTGGCTAAAGCCAGGAACTGGATTCTGACGCACGCTTGGCGGCTGGCGGCCGCCTTCGGGCTCGGCGCGCTGATGCCGCTGGCCTTTTCTCCCTGGGACTGGAAGTGGGTGGCCGTGCTGGCGATGGCCGGCTGGCTGCTCCTGTTGCGGCGCGGGCCGGCGTTTGCCACGGGCTGGGCCTTCGGACTGGGCTGGTTCGGCCTTGGCGCGTGGTGGCTCGCGCCCACCTTCCACCAGTTCGGGCCGCTGGCCTGGCCTTGGGCCGTGCTGGCCGTGGCCCTGGTGGGCGCGGCGCTGGGGCTGTATCCGGCATTGCTCGGCTGGGTCGCGCGGCGTCTGGCCGGCGGCAGCGAGCTGCGGATGCTGGCGTTGTTCCCGCTGCTGGTCGTGGGCGAGGAGTGGCTGCGCGGACACCTGTTCACCGGCCTGCCGTGGACGTCGCTGGGCAGCCTGCTGCTGGACACCCCGGCCGTGGGCTGGGCCGCCGTGGTCGGCGCGGATGGCGCGGCGCTGCTGCCGGCGCTGGCGGCGGCATCGCTGGCGGCCCTGGCGCTGGACTGGCGTTTGGGCGCGGCGGGGCTGGCCGTGGCGGCGGCGCTGGTCGCGGCCGCGCCCGCGCCCTGGCGCGCCGATGGCGCGGCGCACCGCGTGGCGCTGGTGCAGGCGGACATTCCCCAGCGGCTGAAGTGGGATGCCGGATTTCTCAATGAAACGATGGCGCGCTACGCGCGGCTATCGGCGCGGGCGGCCAGCCGGGCCGAGGTCATCGTCTGGCCGGAGGCGGCCGTGCCGATGTTCCTTTCGCGCGCGCCCGGTTGGCGCGACTGGCTGGCGCGCCGCTTACGGGTATGGAACCGGACGCTGCTCTTCGGCGGCCTGCGCCTGACGGGCGGCGGCCAGGCCGAGAACGGCATCTGGATGTTCGAGCCGGGAAGCGATGCCTGGCGCTTTGTCGCCAAGCGCCACCTGGTGCCCTTCGGCGAATACGTGCCGGACTGGATCCCCTTCCTGCACCGGATCGTGCCCGGCATCGCGGACTTTCGCCCCGGCCGGGATGCGGGCGTGTTGTCCGCCGCGCGCTCGCGCTATGGTTCGCTGGTGTGCTACGAGGCGATTTTTCCCGACGAGGCGCGCGCGCGGGCGCGTGCCGGCGCCAGCGTGCTGGTGAACGTGGTCAATGACGCATGGTATGGCCGCACGCCGGCGGCCTGGCAGCACTTGCAGGCGGCGCGGATGCGCGCCGTGGAGACCGGCCGCTGGCTGTTGCGCGCGGCCAACACCGGCGTGTCCGCCATCATCGCGCCCGATGGGCGCGTGAAAGCCAGCCGGCCGTGGTTCACGCAGGGGCTGGTGACGGGGGAATACCGCGATTCGCGGGCGGTGACGCCGTGGATGCGCTGGGGCGACGCGCCGTTGCTGCTGCTCGGCCTGCCGGCGCTGGCGCTGGCGTTCTGGAGGAGGAGATGAACGGGAGGCGGCGATGAGCGGCCCGGCCGTCGCCGTCGTGGGCGCGGGCTCGTGGGGCACGGCGCTGGCCGTGGCGCTGGCGCGCGCGGGCCGCGAGACGCGGCTGGCGGCGCGCACGGATGAGGCCGCCCGGGTCCTGCGCGCGGCGGGCGAGAACGCGCGCTACCTGCCCGGCATCCGCTTTCCGGATGGGCTGGAGCCGATGGCGGACATCGCGGCCGCCGTGGATGGCGCGGAAGCCGTGCTGGTGGCCGTGCCGAGCATAGCCGCCGAGGAAACGCTAGCGGCCGTTGCCCGCGCCACCGGCGCGCCGGTGATCGGCGCCTTCAAGGGCATTCATCCGCAAACATTGGAGCGCGCTGACGCGCTGATGACGCGCGTGGCGGGCGAGCAACGCGCCCTGCTCCTCTCCGGCCCATCCTTCGCGCTGGAGGTGGCGCGAGGCCAGCCCACGGCGATGACGCTGGCCGCCAGCGACATGGCGCGCGCCGAGGCGCTGGCGCCGCTGTTTTCCGGTAGCAATTTCCGCATTTACCTGAGCGACGACATGACCGGCGTGGCCATGGGCGGGGCGCTGAAGAACGTGGTGGCCATCGCCGCCGGCATGGCCGACGGGCTGGCGCTGGGGCACAACGCCGTGGCCGCGGTCATCACGCGCGGCCTGGCCGAGATGGCGCGGCTGGCGATGGCCTGCGGCGGCCGGCGCGAGACGCTGATGGGGCTTTCCGGCTTGGGCGATCTGGTGCTCACCTGTACTGGCGAGCTCTCGCGCAACCGGCGCTTTGGCATGGCGCTGGCGCGGGGCATGGACGTGGCCGCGGCGCGGGCGCATGTCGGGCAGGTGGTGGAGGGACTGGAGACGGCGGCGGCGGCGAGGGCGCTGGCTCGGGAGCGGGGCGTGGAGGCGCCGCTGATGGAAGCCGTGCACCGCGTGCTGCAAGGCGAGCTGGCGCTGGAGAT
The DNA here is from genome assembly GCA_027035825.1 of Mariprofundaceae bacterium. GTDB lineage: Bacteria > Pseudomonadota > Zetaproteobacteria > Mariprofundales > Mariprofundaceae > JALVTX01. The sequence continues at coordinate 2,784 of JALVTX010000099.1, read as the reverse complement.
GGCGGTGCGGCAGTTGATGACGCGCCCCAGCCGGACGGAGTTCTGACCGATGGCGGACGCGGACGAGGAACTCTTCGCCCGCGCCATGCAGGGCGTGCGCCGCCTGGAGCACGAGCCGCGACGGGAGCCGGCAGCCCGGCCTTCCCGGCCCGCGCCCCGAACCCACGCGACGGCGGCCCTGCAAGCCGCTTCCCCTGAGCAGGCGGCGGCCCAGGCAGGGCCCAGGCGCATGCCGGAGCCCTGGGTGCTGCGGGCCGATGGCGTGTCCGCCGAGCGGCTGCGGCGGCTGGCGGCCGGGCGACCACCGGTGGAGATGGAGGCCGACCTGCACGGCATGAGCCGCGAGCAGGCCTATGCGGCGCTGGAGCGCGATTTCGCCCGCGCCCTGGCCGGGGGCGTTCGCGTGCTTTGCATCGTCCATGGCCGGGGCCTGCACTCCCGGGAGGGGCCGGTGCTGCGCGAGGCCGTGTATCGCTGGCTGGCCGAGGGGCCGTATGCGTCCAGCGTGCTGGCCGCGATCCCGAAGCCGAAAACGCGCGGCGGCTCCTGCCTCGTCCTGTTGCGCCGCCGGCGTTAGAACGACTGCATCGGCATCGGCGGCAGGCTCAGGCCGCTCTGGTGCGCCAGTTGCAGCAGCAGCGCCCCGAGCAGCAGGAGGGAGCCGCCGAGAATCACGAAGGCGGCCAGGATGATGAGCAGCGCGCAGCCGCCGCCCACCTTGGCGTGGGACACCATGCCCTGCCAGTTCAGGTAGAGATTCCACAGCGTGGCTACCGGCATCAGGAACGGAATGCACGAGAAGACCATGGGGGCGGCGCCGGCGGCGCAGATCTGGAAGGCATCCACCGTCGTCAGCCGCGCCTTGCAGAACATGCGCGAGGCCCAGGCCAGGTACCAGGCCCACATCCAGGTGGCGATGAGGCCGAGCACCAGGCTGAGCGGCAGGATGATGATGACGGTGATAAATCCCGTCAGCGCGCTGCTGACCAGCGCGGGAATGGTGATGTAGATGGCGAGCAGCACCAGCGAATCCTTGTAGCTCGTGGCCTCGGGCATGGCTGCGAACCATGAGGCGGGGTTGGTCAGCGCCTGCTTGAATGCCGCCGGCAGCGTTTCGCCGATGCGGTTGCTGGAGAAATAGGTGTTGGTGACGTTGCTCATGCGCGGCCTCCCTCTCGGTGAGTCTTTCAATGACAATAAAGCCCAAGCCGGGCGCTTGTGCAAGGACGAACGCCGCGGCTATACTCGGAACATGCGTTATCCGTTCCTCCTCTCCCTCTCGATGCTGACCGCGATGGCGCCGGCGCTGCCGCTCCATGCCGCGGACGATGCGCTGCCGCCGCCCACCGAGGTGCAGAACACGCCCGAGGCGCGCGAGACCGTGGCGCCGCCGGCGGACGAGGACGCCACGGCCAGCGGCGCGCTGTCCACCGAGGGGCGCGAGGATGTCGAGGTGCGCATCGTCAAGCGAAAGGATGGCGCGACGGTGCGCGAGTATTCGCTGCACGGGCACGTGTTCATGGTCAAGGTCACGCCGGTGGTTGGCCCCTCCTACTATCTCTACGACAGCGACGGCGACGGCTCCTTCGAGCGCCGTCTGCCGGGCGGCTATCGGCACATCACGCCGCCCGAGTGGGTCATCAAGCGCTTCTGACGCCGCCCCGGCTGCTGCTCGTTACCGATGCCTCCGGCCGCGAGCCGGAGGCGTTTTTCATGGCCGTCGAGGCCGCCCTGCGCGGCGGCGTGGACGCAGTGCTGGCGCGCGAGAAGGCGATGGACTCGGCGCGGTTGCTGGCCTTCTGCTCGCGGCTGCGCGCCCTGACGCGCGAATTCGGGGCGCGGCTCATCGTTCACACGCAGGCCGATGTCGCGAAGGCCGTGGCGGCGGACGGCGTGCACGTTTCCGAGCGAGACATGGGCGAGATTCCGGCCATCCGCCGCTGGCTGGGCGGGCAGGGCGCGAGCATCTCCGCCTCCTGCCACGATGCGGCGTCGCTGGCGCGCGCGGCTGATCTTGGCGCGGATTTTGCGCTCTTGTCGCCGGTGTTCCCCACCGCCAGCCACCCCGGCGCGCCGCACCTGGGCCCGGCGCGGTTCCGCGAACTGGCGCGGGAAGCGCCGTTGCCGGTCGTGGCGTTGGGCGGCATCGGGCCGGACAATCGGAGGGAACTGGCCGGTTTCCCTGTGGCCGTCATCCGCGCCATTCTCAATGCCGCCGATCCGGAATCGGCGGCGCGGGATATGTCAGCCGGCTTTCCGGCGCGTGGCCTGCCTTGATGCAGCGTTTTGTTGTCAACGTGGGGGAATGTGACTGAAGTCACTTGAAGCTTGGGTGGATTGTTCTATCATGTATTCCAGCGATTGGTTTGTGGTGTCAGGAGGGTGATGTTATGCGTAAGTCAATCGCGACCCTTTTGGCGATGTTCCTTTCAAGCATTTCATTCGGCATGGCCGCCGGCATCGAGGGGGCTGCCGAGAGAACCGGTTTCCAGCCGGGCGACAGGCCTCTGTTCCAGACCCATCTCTCCAAGTGTCCCGTGGGCGAGTTCGCGCCGGGCATTTCCGTGCCCAGAGGCGGCTACGAGTGCGCCCGCTTCCACGACCGAATCTGGCTGCGGCCGCAGACTGCGGGCACCGTGCTTGTGATTCCTTTCCCCAAGCCGGCGCAAGGCGATTTTTCGCTGGAGTTCCCTGTTTGGCTGGCCGAGGACGGCTGCGCCTTCACGGAGTTCCGCCTGCATGGCGCGACCCATCCGCCTCAATGGGGCAGTGATGCCTTTGCTC
>JALVTX010000098.1 GCA_027035825.1 Mariprofundaceae bacterium | reverse complement strand
CGCGATGCTCGACCTCGCGCCGGGCTGGCCCGATGCCGGCGCGCTGTTCCCGGCGCGGTTTCGCGCCCGCTTCATCCCGGCCCGGCCGGCCGATGACCTGCACTGGCAACGCTTCACCCGGCTAGGAGCGGACGCTTCCGCGCCCGCGGGGCTCGACTTCTACCTCTGGTTTGCGCGCTTTCCGGTGGTTCTGAACCAGCAAAACGGCGTCACCGCGGCCGGCGACCTGCGCTTCGGCATCGCGCGGGATGCGCGGCGCTGGCCATTCCGTTTGCGGCTGGAAGGCAATCAGGCCTGGCTCATCTGGCGCGATGGGCGGAAAACCCTGCTAGGAAGACTCCAGTAGCGGCCCGTCCAGGAAGGATACGTCATCCCAGATGGTGGTGGGCTCATGGTCGGCATCGCGGAAACGCAGGTTCCGCACCTTGGGCACGACGCGGTGTGCGCGGCCGTAGCTGTCCTCCTGCATCTCGGTGCTGTCGTCGGCGGAGAGAATCAGCGTGTCCTCGTCAAACAAAATATCCGTGATTTCGTACGCCTCGTCGAGATAGCGCACCTTGCGGCCGATCAGGCCGCGCATCGCCGCCTCGTCCTCCACCAGCGCCCGCAGGGCGGGGTCGCGCCTCACCGTCTCCGCGTCCATCCCTGCCAGACTAGACAGCCGCGCCATTCATCGCAACAATGGTCGGAAAGCATTCCGCATGCAAGGAGGCCGGCATGGACACGCTGTGGCAGCACATCCAGACATGGCACTGGCTGGGCATCCCGCTGGCGCGCTGGCTGGCGGCCCTGCTCATCCTCTTCGTGGCCGTCATCGCCCGGCGCTGGCTGCTGCGCATCTTCCACGTGCTGGCGCAGGAGCTGGCCGACAAGACCGAAACGCGCCTGGACAACCTGCTCCTGGAGGCAGCCGAGAAGCCGGCCGGCTGGCTGCTCTACACGCTGGTCATCCTCGCCGCCGTCCATGCGCTGAACCCGCCGCGCGCGCGTTTCCCAATCCTGGACATCTTTGATCAGGGCGTCCGCATCGCCACGCTGGTAATCGGCGTCTGGTTCCTCTGGCGACTGATTGACGGCCTTTCCGCGCACTTCACGGCCCGCGCCGCGCGCACCGACACGCCGCTGGACGACCAGATGGTGCCGTTCATCTCCAAGACGCTGAAAATCTTCCTCGTCATCACCGCCGTGCTGGTGGTGGCGCAGAACCTCGGCTATTCCATCTCCGGCCTTCTGGCCTCGCTGGGCATCGGCGGCATCGCCGTGGCCATGGCCGCCAAGGACACCATCGCCAACGTCTTCGGCTCCATCATGATTCTCGTGGATCGGCCCTTCACCGTGGGCGACTGGATCAAGACCGGCGAATTCGAGGGCGTGGTCGAGGAAATCGGCTTCCGCTCCACGCGCATCCGCACCTTCGAGAAGACGCTGGTCAACGTGCCCAACTCGACGATGGCCAACATGGTGGTGGACAACATCGACGCGCGGCCCAAGCGTCGCGTGAAGATGCGCATCGGCGTCACCTACGACGCCACGCCGGAACAGATGGAGCAGGCCGTGGCCGGCATCGAGCGCATCCTCAAGCAGCACATCGGCGTGGATCAGGACTTCTTCCTGGTCAAGTTCGACGAGTTCGAGGACTCGTCGCTGTCCATCTTCCGCTACTATTTCACCAAGACCACGCACTGGGCCGAATACCTGCAAGTGCGGCAGGAGGTGAACATGCAGATCATGCGCCTGCTGGACGAGCTGGGGCTGGAGTTCGCGTTCCCCACCCGCACCGTCCACCTGCGCCAGGAACCCGCCGCCCCGTCCGCGTCCCAATCCACAAGCCAATCCGCCAGCCGCAAGCCGGGCGGGAACACGTCCCGGAAGACAGCGAAAACGCCGCGCGCCAGGGCCCCCGGCGGCGGCAAGGAATCGTAAATGGGGCGCGGGCTCGTCATCCTCGGCATCGCGCTGGTGCTGGCGGGGCTGGCCTGGCCGTGGCTGTCGCGCCTGCCACTGTTCCACCTGCCGGGCGACATCGCCATCGAGCGCGAGAATTTCCGCTTCTATTTCCCCATTACCACATCCATTCTCATCAGCCTGATTCTGTCCATTATTTTCTGGCTGTTCCGGGAGTGAACGCATGACGCAGAAACCCGCCGTGGACGCCTTCACCGACGGCGCCTGCTCCGGCAACCCCGGCCCGGGCGGATGGGGCGTGGTGCTGCGCTCGAACGGGCATGAGAAGGAACTCTTCGGCGGCGAGGCGGAGACGACGAACCAGCGCATGGAGCTGACCGCCGCCATCGAGGCGCTCAAGGCGCTCAGGAAGCCCTGCCGCGTCACCATTCATTCCGATTCCCGCTACGTGGTGCAGGGCATGACGGAATGGATTCACAACTGGAAGCGCAAGGGCTGGAAGAACGCGGGCCGGCAACCCGTCGCCAACCGCGACCTGTGGGAGGAGCTGGACAGGCTGGCCTCGCAACACGAGGTGCGCTGGCAATGGGTGAAGGGCCACGCGGGCCATGCCGGGAACGAACGGGCGGACGAGCTGGCGCGCAAGGGGATTCCCCGCAAGCGGACGGGCTGACCGGCCGCCCCTTGCCGCGAGTGCCGCCAAGGGTTCCGCCAGCGGCCATCTGCAATGGCCCTCTGTCAACGACCGACTGTCAACGGCCGTCTTGCCCGCGCCGGAGCCGGCGTCTATGCTCGGATTCATGCGTCGTCCGCCGTCTTGCTTCCCGCCGGCCTTGCTGCTGGCCGCTCTCTTGCTCGCCGCCCTGCCCGCCCGCGCCGCCACGCTGGTGTTCAGCGGTGTGGTGGTGGATCAGGGCTCCAACCGCTACCTCGACCGCTTCACCCAATGGCTCGCCGCCCACGCGGACATCCCGCTCAAGCCCGTTTACGTGGAAAGCTACCGCGCCCTCTCCGATCATCTGCGCGCCCACCCCAAGGACATCGCCTGGACCTGCGGCGCGCCCTTCGTGCAGGATCGCCTGCATGACGGCCAGCAGCTGGTGGCCGTGCCTCTGTTCCGGGGCCAGCCGCTCTACCACTCCGTCATCATCACGTCCGCGCGCCGCGCCAGGGAGCAATCGCTCGCCGACTTCCGCGGCGGCGTCTTCGCCTATGCCGATCCGCGCTCGAACTCGGGCTTCGTCGCGCCCGCCCACGAAATGGCCCGGCGCGGCCTGAACATCCAGGGACACTTCCGGTATCTGCTTCGCACGGGCCTGCACGAGCACACCATCCGCGCCGTCCTGGATGGCCTGGCCGACGTGGGCGCGGTGGACGAATACGTGCTCGTGGAATACGAAAAACAGCACCCGGACGCGAAGCGCCGATTGCGCGTGGTGGAGCGCCTCGGGCCATACCCCTTCACTCCCATCGTGGCCGGCCGGGACGCGCCGGCGGACCAGATCGCGCGGCTGCAACGGGCGCTCACGGCCATGCGCGAGGACGCCGAGGGCCGCGCCATCCTGCGCGATCTGGGGCTGGACGGCTTTGTCGTCCGGCCCGTTTCGTTCTACGCGCCCATCGCGGCCATGCTGGGGCTTTCGCTGGACGCCCGCGCGCCGGGCCGCTGATGCGTCTGCGGCTGGCCACCCAGACGGGCCTGGTCTTTCTGGCGGCCATGGTCGCCGTGCTGGGAGCGTTCTTCTGGCTGGAATACCGCGCCGCGTCCGAAAGCCTGCCCGGGCGGGTGCTGGAGCGCGGCCGCGACGTGGCGGCGCTGACGGCCGAGGCCATCTCCCACGACGTGCGCTTCGCCCGGCTCTACCAGCTCTCGGAAACCCTGCGCAAGATGGCGGCGCGCGAACGCGGCGACGATTTTCTGCCGCTGACGGCCTACGCGGTGCTGAATCCGGCCGGGCAGGTGCTGGCCCACAGCGATATCCGCGCCCACCCGCTGATGACGCATCTGGACGCGCCCGCCAGAAGCGAAACGCTGAACGCGGATGAAGTGGTCATCGTCCACGACATCGTTCACCCCACCAACGGCCGGCTGCTGGGCAAGCTGGTGCTGCGCTTCGACCCGCGGCCGGCGCTGGCGCGGCTTTCGGCCCTGCGGACGCGGCTCGGCCTTTCGCTGCTGGCCGCCCTGGCCATCAGCCTGATGCTCGCGCTCGGCATCCGCCGCAAGGTGGCCCGGCCGCTCAACCTGCTGGTGCGGGAGGCGGCGCATATCGGCACGGGCCGGCTCGCCGACCTGCGCCTGGAAGACAAGCCGCTGGAAATCCGCCGCCTGGCCGAGGCCATGCGCGAGGCCGACGCCAACATCGTGCTGGCCAACACCGAGGCGCGGAAGCTGGCCGAGGTGATCCGGCAGGCGGCCGAGGCCGTCATCATCACCGACGCCGACGGCGTGATTGAATACGTGAATCCCGCCTTCGAGCGGCTCTCGGGCTACACGCTGACCGAGGCCGCCGGGCAAACGCCGCGCATCGTCAAGAGCGGCGAGCACGACGATGCCTACTATGCCGACATGTGGCGCGCCATCACGCAAGGGCAGACCTGGCATGGCGAGTTCCGCAACCGGCGCAAGGACGGCGCCATCTATCACGTGGAGCAGACCATCGTGCCGCTGCGCGACGCCGGGGGCGGCATCGCCGGCTACGCCTCGGTGCAACGCGACATCACCGAGCAGCGCGCGCTGGAGGCGCAGCTCCGCCACGCCGACCGGCTGGAGAGCCTCGGCGTGCTGGCCGGCGGCATCGCTCACGATTTCAACAACCTGCTCACGGCCATTCTCGGCAATGTGGATTTGGCCCGGAACAGGCTCGATGAATCCTCCCCGGCGCTGAAGCATCTCGACGCCATCGGCCAGGCCGGCCGGAGCGCGGCCGATCTCTGCCGCCAGATGCTGGCCTATTCGGGCAAGGGCAAGTTCGTGGTCCGGCCCGTGGACCTCTCGGAGATGCTGGAAGGCATGGGCAAGCTCATCGCCGTCTCCGTGCCCAAGCACGTGCGCATCGAGCAGAAGCTCGCCGCCGGCCTGCCGCCCGTGGAGGCGGACATCGCCCAGATGCAGCAGGTGGCGCTGAATCTCATCACCAACGCCGCCGAAGCGATTGGCGAGAAGCAGGGAACCATCACGCTGGCCACGGGCCGCATGCATTGCGACGCCGAATGGCTGGCCGCCAGCCTGGGCAGCGACGACGCCGCGCCGGGCGACTACGTCTGGCTGGAGGTGGCCGACACCGGCTGCGGCATGACGCCGGAGGTGCTGGAGCGCATCTTCGATCCCTTCTTCACCACCAAGTTCACCGGCCGGGGGCTGGGCATGAGCGCCATGCTCGGCATCGTGCGCGGCCACGGCGGCCGCATGCGCATTGACACGCAACCCGGCCGGGGCACGCGCATCACCGTCGCCTTTCCCGTCGCCCCCGGCGCGGTGGCCGCCGCGCGCGGCGAAGGCCGGCCGGAGCCTCCAACCGCGCCCGCTTCGGGCGCGGCCCTGGTCGTGGACGATGAACCGGAGGTGCGCGAGGTTGGCGCGGCCATGCTGCGCGATCTGGGCTTTTCCGAGGTCATCGAGGCCGGCGACGGCGAGGAGGCGGTGCGCCGCTTCTCCGAGCGGCCGGATGCCTTCGAACTGGTGCTGCTGGACATGACCATGCCGCGCATGGACGGCAAGGCCTGTTTCGCCGAACTTCGCCGCATTCGCCCGGACGTCCGCGTGATTCTCGCCTCGGGCTACAACGAACAGGAGGCCACCAGCCGCTTCGCCGGCGGCGGGCTCGCCGGCTTCGTGCAAAAGCCGTTCACGATGGAATCGCTGGCGCGGGCCGTGCGCCGGGCGCTGGAGAGCGATACCGCCCGCGACGGCTGACCCATCGGCCGAACCGCCGCCCCAGTCCGCCGCCCCAGTCCGCCGCGAAACGCGCCGCAACCGCCCCGCCGCCGTCCGTCCTTATTCGCTTATTCGTCGAGGCTCCGCTTGATTCGGGCCCGCGGGTGCGCCGCGTCGTAAATCTCACCCAGCCGGGCGATGTCCAGATGCGTGTAGCGTTCGGTGGTGGCCAGCGAGGCATGGCCGAGCAGCTCCTGGATGGCGCGCAGGTCCACGCCGCCGGCCAACAAATGCGTGGCGAAGGAATGACGCAGCCGGTGCGGCGTCACCGAGGCATCGGCGCCGGTGGCCAGCGCCCGCTGCTTGAGCATGCGCTGCACGCTGCGCGCCGTCAGCCGGCCGCCGCGCCGGTTCAGAAACAGCGCCGGCTGGCCCGCATCCGCATGCGCCAGCCGCCGTTCCAGGTGCGCCGCCAAGAGCGCGCGCACGCCGTCGGGAATGGGGCAGATGCGCTCCTTGCCGCCCTTGCCGCGCACCCGCAACACCGCCTCGTCCATGTCCACGTCCGCCAGGTTCAGCCCCACGGCCTCGGAAACGCGCAGGCCGCAGCCATACATCACGGCGAGCAGCGCCATGTCCCGCGCCTCGCTCGCGGCGTCCGTCGGGCTCAGCAGCTGCCGCGTCTGCTCCGGCGGCAGCGTGCGCGGCAGCCGCTTCCGCTGCCTGGGCGGCGAGACGCCCTCGGCCGGGTTGCGCGCGCACCAGCCGGCGCGCACGGCCTCGTCCAGGAAGGCGCGCAGGGCCGACAGCCGCCGCGCCAGTGTCGCCGGCGCAAGCCCGCGCGCATGCCCCGCCACCAGCCAGTCCTGCACATGGCGGCGCGCCACGGTATCCAGCGGCATGTCGCCGACGTAAGCGATGAAATCGCGCAAATCGCGACGGTAGGCCGCCACCGTGTGCGGCGAGGCCAGCCGGACGTCGGCCAGCCGCTCCAGGAACCGCTCGGCCGCCTCGCCGAGGCGCATGCTCAGGCCTTGTCGGGCTCGGCCATCTCCAGCCGTCCGCCGCCCAGCGCCTTGGCCACGTACATGGCTTGATCGGCCGCCTCGATCAGCTCGCGCACCCGCATGTCCCGCTCCGGCAGCGAGTACGCCAGCCCCGCGCTGACGCCGACGGGCTCGCCGCCCGCCAGCACGCGGCCGCAGGCCTCGACGATGCGCTCGCCAATCTCGCGCGCCTTCTCCGGCGGGCAGCCCGGAAGCAGCAGCGCGAACTCGTCGCCGCCCATGCGAATCAGCGGATCCTGCACGCGCACCTGCGAGCGCGCCGCCTCGGCCACGGCCTTGAGCGCGTCATCGCCGGCCGCGTGCCCGTGCCGGTCGTTGATGGCCTTGAAATCATCCATGTCCAGGTAGAGGCAGGACACGCCCACCCCCTCGCCGAACCAGCGCGACAGCGGCTGATGGCTGTGCGGCTGGAGAAAGCGGCGGTTGTGGCTGCCGGTGAGCGCGTCGGTGATGGCCAGCCGCGCCAGCCGTTCGCGAGACACCGCGTTTTCCAGGCTCAGGCCCACCACCTGGGACAGGTGTTGCAGGAAATCCGCCCCCTTGCCGGGCGCGAAGCGCTCGCCGTCCACCGAGCCCATGCCCAGCACCCCGAAGGGGCGCCCCGTGCCGCCCAGCACGAGGAGCGCCAGCGAACCCAGGTGATGGTCGCGCTCCTCCAGCCAGTCGAAACCGCGCTCGGCGGAGAGCCGCATCAGCCACACCGGCTGCCGCGCCAGCCCCATCCGCTCGATCTCGCCGGACTCCACCCACACCAGGTCGCGCTCGGAAATCGCGTCCATCTGGCGGCTGCCCATGAAGCTCGACCGGTCGAACCAGAAGCGCACCATGTCCAGTTCGAAGCGGCTGCGCAGCTCGCGCAGCAGCGTGAAGCACAGGTCTTCCGGGTCGGTGGCCGCCAGCACGGCCGCCTCCAGCTCGAACAGGCGGGAAAACAACCGCTCGTTCTCGCGCAGCCTGTCCATCACCTCGGCCACGTATTGCCGCAGCCGCCGGTTCTCGTCGGCCAGTTGCCGGGCGCGGCGCGCGCCCAGGTCTTCGATCACGGCGTCCTTGCCGGCGGGGGCTTCAGTTGACGGCGTGTCGCTCATGGCTTCCCTCCCTCCAGGCGGTCGCATCCAGCCCGATGCCGGGCGCAAGCAGTCTCGGCAGCGGCAGCACGCCGCCCGCCAGGTCGCCGGCATGGGCCTCCAGGAAATCCAGCGTCTCGGGGTGCGGATGCGCGATCACGATGACCGGCTGCCGCCGCTTCAACCGAACACGCGCCGCCTCCCAGGCCGTCGCCAGCGCCTCTGGCGCCACGCTGTCGTCCAGGAACACGCGCCGCTCGCCCCAGGCCACGCCCGCCTCGCGGGCCATGCGAGCGGCCACCGAGTCCTTGGTCGTGCGCGAATCCACGAAGAACAGCCCCTTCTCGCGGCAGATTTCCATGACCCAGCGCATCGCCCGCTCCATCGTGGTCAGGCGCGAGCCCATGTGATTGTTGATACCGGCAACAAAGGGAATGCGCGCCAGATCGGCGAGCACGATGCGCCGCACCTCGTCGCGGCTCATGTCCGCGCGCAGGAAGCCCGCATCCATGCGGGCGCGATACTTGGGGTTGGCCGGCTCCATCGGCAGATGCAGCATCACCAGGCGCCCGGCCGCGTGCGCCATCCGCGCCGCCCGCACGGCATGGGGCGCATCGGGCAGCACCGAGACGGCCACCGGCCACGGCAGCGCCAGCGCCCGCTTCAGCGCCGCCAGGTCATAACCCACGTCGTCCAGAATCAGCGCCATGCCGGCCGTCGCCGGCGCGCCCGCCTGGCGCGCGCGCTCCCGCTCCCGCGCCTGCTCCCTGGCTGACTTCTTCTCACGCTCAAGTCGCCGCGCCGCATCCAGCACGCGCAAGGCCGAGAGCCGCTGCATGTCCTCGTACACCACCGGCGGCGAGGAAGGCGGCGGCCGCGAGGCCGCCGAATCCTCGATCAGCGGCGCATGGCGCATCCCCGCCCACACGGCCAGCACCAGCGCCCCCAGCACCGCCACCAGGAGCGGCTTCAGCCATGCCGGCGGCCGGGGAGAAGAACGGGCGGAGCGCCGCCCCCGCCGCCGGCCGCCGCGACGCCGGCTCACGCGCGCCATGCCCCGTCAGGCGCGGGCGTGCAGCACATGCAGTCCCTTGAGCATGTCCAGCGCCCGCTGCAACACGTTGTCCTGCTCCAGCCGCTTTTGCA
>JALVTX010000097.1 GCA_027035825.1 Mariprofundaceae bacterium | reverse complement strand
TGGTCATCATCACGGCGGGCATGGCGCGCAAGCCGGGCATGAGCCGCGACGATCTGCTGTCCACCAACGTGAGGATTGTCGCCGACGTCACGCGCAAGATCGTCGAGCATTCGCCGGAATGCGTGATCCTGGTCGTCACCAACCCGCTGGATGCCATGGTGTACACGGCGCTGAAGGTGTCCGGCTTTCCGAAACAGCGGGTCATCGGCATGGCCGGCGTGCTGGATTCGGCGCGCATGCGCGCCTTCATCGCCGAGGAGTTGGGCGTATCCATCGAGGATGTGACGGCGTTCGTGCTGGGCGGCCATGGCGACACCATGGTGCCGCTGCCGCGCTATTCGACCGTGGCCGGCATTCCGATTACCGAGTTGCTGCCGCCGGAACGGGTGGCCGCCATTTGCGAGCGTACGGCGGGCGGCGGCGCGGAGATCGTCTCGTTGCTGAAGACCGGCTCGGCCTTTTACGCGCCCGGCGCGGCGGTGGTGGAGATGGCGGAGGCGATCCTCAAGGACAACAAGCGGATTCTGCCCTGCGCCGCCTACCTGGAGGGCGAGTACGGCGTGGATGGTTATTATCTCGGCGTGCCGTGCCGGCTGGGCGGCGGCGGCGTGGAGGCGGTCATCGAGCTCGACCTCTCCGAGGACGAGGCGGCGGCGCTGCACCGCTCGATGGAGTCGGTGAAGGCGCTGGTGGCCAAGGTGGACGGCTTCAATCATTTCTGAGGGGAACGCTTCGTGAACATTCATGAATATCAGGCCAAGGAGGTGCTGGCCGCATTCGGCGTACCCGTGCCGCGCGGGCGGCTGGCGCGCACGGCGGACGAGGCGGCCGAGGCCGCGCGCGAGCTGGGCGGTGAGGTCTGGGCGGTGAAGGCGCAGATCTACGCCGGCGGTCGCGGCAAGGCGGGCGGCGTGCGCGTCTGCCACAGCCTGGACGAGGTGCGCGAGGCCGCAGGTATGCTCCTGGGGCATCGGCTGGTGACGAAGCAGACGGGGCCCGCCGGGCGGCTGGTGAGCAAGGTCTATGTCGAGGAGGGGCTGGATATCCGGCGCGAGTTTTACCTCTCATTGCTGGTGGATCGTGATGCCGAGGCCGTGGCTTTCGTGGCCAGTCCCGACGGCGGCATGGATATCGAGCAGGTGGCGGCCACGCATCCGGAGCGGATACGCTCGCTGCCGGTGGACATCGAGCGCGACGTGGGCCGGCCGGAGGCGGAGCGGCTCGCAACGCATTTGGGCTTGGCGGATGTGGAGGCGTGCGGGACCCTGGCGCGGGCGCTGTTTCGCGCCTTCGTGGAACGCGATTGTTCGCTGATTGAGCTCAATCCGCTGGCCGAGCTGGCCGATGGCCGGTTGCTGGCGCTGGACGCGAAGCTGGCCGTGGATGACAACGCGCTGTTCCGGCAGCCGGAGCTGGCGGCGATGCGCGATCCCGAGGAGGAAGACCCGCGCGAGGCCGAGGCCGCTCGTTTCGGGCTCAACTACATCCAGCTCGATGGCGACATCGGCTGCATGGTGAATGGCGCGGGGCTGGCGATGGCGACGATGGACATGGTGAAGCTGAAGGGCGCAAGCCCCGCCAATTTCCTCGACGTGGGCGGTGGCGTCACCGAGGAGGCGGTGGCCGAGGCCTTCCGGCTGCTGTTTTCCGATGCGCACGTGAAGGCGGTGCTGGTCAACATCTTCGGCGGCATCGTGCGCTGCGATATCATCGCCCGGGGTTTGCTGGAGGCCGTGAAGACGCACCCGATGCGCGTGCCGGTGGTCATGCGGCTGGTCGGCACCAACGAGGAAGAGGGCCAGCGGCTGGTGCGCGAGGCCGGGCTGGACGTGCGCTGGGCGGCCGATCTGGACGAGGCGGCAAACATGGCGGTGGAGGCGGTGCGATGAGCGTTTTGCTGCATGGGGACACGCGCGTGATCTGCCAGGGGTTCACCGGCCGGCAGGGGACGTTCCATTCCGAGCAGATGATGGCCTACGGCACGAACCTGGTCGGCGGCGTCACGCCCGGCAAGGGCGGGGAGACGCACCTGGATCGGCCGGTGTTCGACTCGGTGGCCGAGGCGGTGGCCGAGACGGATGCCGAGGCCAGCGTGATCTTCGTGCCGCCGCGGTTCGCGGCCGAGGCCATCTTGGAGGCCGTCCGCGCTGGCATCGGGCTCATCGTCTGCATCACCGAGGGCATTCCGGTGCTGGACATGCTGCGCGTGAAGCGTGAGCTCAAGCGGATGGAGAAACCGCCCGTGCTCATCGGGCCGAACTGCCCGGGCGTGATCACGCCGGGCGAGGCCAAGATCGGCATCATGCCCGGCCATATCCACCGGCCGGGGCGCGTGGGCGTGATTTCCCGCTCCGGCACGCTTACCTATGAGGCGGTGGCGCAACTCACCGAGGTCGGCCTCGGGCAGTCCACCTGCATCGGCATGGGCGGCGACCCCATCCACGGGCTGGGCTTCATCGAGGCGCTGGAGCTGTTCGAGGCGGATGCGCAGACCGAGGGCGTGGTGCTGATCGGCGAGATCGGCGGCGCGGATGAGGAGCACGCGGCCGATTTCATCCGCGAGCATGTCAGCAAGCCCGTGGCGGCCTTCATTGCCGGCGCGACCGCGCCCAAGGGCCGGCGCATGGGCCATGCCGGCGCCATCATCGCCGGCGGCAAGGGCACGGCCGAGGCCAAGTTCGCGGCGCTGGAGTCGGCGGGCGTGGCCGTGGAGCGCAACCCGGCGCGACTGGGCGAGCGCATGGCCCGGCTGCTCAAGAGCTGACGGGCAAAAACAGGAGGAAGACGTGACGCAGGGAACGGGTCAGTTGAGCCAGATCGCCAGCACGCTGGCGACGACGATGGGCGCGGCTTGGGCCAGCGGCATCAACCTCTATGCGGCCATCCTGACGCTGGGGCTGATGGGCGCGACAGGGAACATCCAGCTGCCGCCGGGCCTGGAGGTGCTGACCAACCCGCTGGTGCTGATGGCCGCCGGCGCGATGTATTTCGTCGAGTTCTTCGCGGACAAGATTCCCGGCGTGGACACGGCCTGGGACAGCCTGCACACCTTCATCCGCATCCCCGCCGGCGCCATGCTGGCCGCCGGCGCGGTGGGCCCGGTGGATCCGGCCGTGCAGCTGGCGGCGGGCATCCTGGGCGGCGGCATGGCCGCGGCCACGCACGCCACCAAGGCGGGCACGCGCGCGCTCATCAACACCTCGCCCGAACCGTTCAGCAACTGGACGGCATCCATTGCCGAGGACGTGGCCGTCATCGCCGGGCTGTGGACGGCGCTGCACCACCCGGTGCTCTATCTCGCGTTGCTGGCGCTGTTCATCCTGTTCCTGGTCTGGTTCCTGCCGCGCCTGTGGCGCGGCATCAAGCTGCTGTTTTCGAAGATTCGGAGGTTGTTCGGCGGCAGGCGCGCCGCCGATGCCGCGCCGGCGGATGCCGCGCAACCCGCGCGCCCGGAGCAGGGGACGGACGGCGGCGGCATATGACCAAGCCGCGCCAGGGGTGACGGGCTGACTTTCTCCTAACGCTCCAGGGCCTTCTTTCGATCCTGCCGGATGTGCCAGGCGATCCAGCCGTCCAGCGCGATGGCGGCGAGTATCCACAGCCACACGCCCCAGGCCGGCAGGTGCGTGAGCGCAAGCACCCCCTTCATGCCCGAGCCGCCGAAGACGGCGCTCAGAATCAGCCAGCCGATGATCACATGGCCGCCGATGAGGCCGACGAGCATCACGCCCGTCCAGGCCAGCGTGACCACGAGCTGGAGGTTGGAGCGGCTGCCGGGCGGCTTCAGGGCCATCAGTCGCCTGCCCGGGCGCCCGGATCCTTGTCGAAACCCTGGCGCTCGATGTGATCCACGCGCTCGCTCTGGTCGTAGAAGATGACGACCTTGCGCTGGAAGGATTCGCCGGTTTCCGGGTTCTTGTACCACTCCACGTAGATGGCGCGGTCGGGATGCAGCACGTCATTCAGCACCGGCGTGCCGAGCACGGACTCGACATGGAAACGCGAATCGCCTTCCTGAATCGCGTCCACCAGGGCCGGCTTGAGCACGTTGCCCTGGTGAATCACGTGGTGCATGCATCCACCCAGCGCGCCCATCAGCGGCAGCGCCAGGGCCAGCAGCAGAGCCATCAAGGGGCGGCGGCTCATGCGCCGGCTCCGTCGGCGGCTTCCACGGGCCCGTCGAAGCCGGACTCCAAGAGCTCGATATACTCCTTCATGCCGTCCTCCAGCGACCATGCAGGCGTCCAGCCCAACAATTCCGTGGTCGGGCCGATGTCGGCCTCGGTGTGGTTCTGGTAGAAGTCGTACGGGTTGTCGAAGTACTCGACGTCCAGCTTCCGCCCCAACAGGCGCTCCAGGTTGGCGATGATGTCGTTGAAGGTGCGGGCGCGGCCAGAGCCGACGTTGCAGACGCCGGAGCGCGGCGCCTCCAGCGCCGCCAGGTTGGCCGCGATGACGTCGCGGATATAGACGAAGTCGCGCTTCTGCTCGCCGTACTTGAACAGCCGCGGGCGGTTACCTGCCTTGATCTGCTGGTAGAGCTGGAGAATCATCGAAGCGGTGCGTCCCTTGTGCGTCTCGCCCGGGCCGTAGACGTTGAAGTAGCGCAGGCCGACGATGACGCCGGGATGCCGGTCGAACCAGCGGCGGGCGATGCGATCCATCGCCAGCTTCGAGAAGCCGTAGATGTTGGCTGGCGTTTCCACGCCACCGACGCGGTTCGGCGCGGGCGCGTTGCCGTAGGTGGCGGCCGAGGAGGCATACACCATGCGCGCGCCGCCGGCGGCCGAGGCGGCCAGCATGTCTGCGAAAGCATTGGTGTTGATTTCCAGCATCCGGCGCTCGTCCCGCACCGTGGTGTCGGAGATCGCGCCCTGGTGGAGGATGGCCGAGAACGCGCCGCGCGCAATTTCCTCGTGCAACGCGGCGTCGGCGACGGAACCCGCGCGCACCTCGCAGTCCACGGGGATCAGGTTCTTCCAGCCGGCATGGCTGAAGTCGTCCAGCACCACCACGTCCACGCCGGGGCGCTTGGCCAGCGCCGCCGCCAGGTTGGCGCCGATGAAGCCCGCGCCGCCGGTGATGAGAATGCGATCGTTCACGATTCCTCCATGCGCCAGCTTTCCTGCAATGCCGCCAGCGCCCGCGTGGTGGCCGGGTTGCAGAGCGGGTAGCCGGCGTGGTCGTTGATGCGCGCGGTCACCTCGTCGGCGGGCAGGCTTTTCACCTCATGCTCCGTCAGGCCCGCTTCCACCATCAGCCGCGCGATCCACGAGCCCAGCCCCGGCAGGCGATGGATGCGCACGATCTCGATCAGCTGCCGGCAGCGCTCGGGCCGGATCTGGCCGCCGGTGGCGGCGGAAAGCTCGTCGGCGTCGGCCTCCGCCAGGCTCTCCAGCGGCCGGCGGAGCAGTTGCAGGATGACCCATTCGCTCTCGCTCAGGAAATCCCGGTCTTCATGCAGGGGAAACGCCCCCGGCAGGCGGCTGACCTGTCCCATGCCGGCGCTTTAGTCCGCGTAGGCCGTGGGGCCGGCGATGTAGGCGCCCTTCAGCGCCCACTTGCGGAACTTCGCCAGCGTCCGGTTGGCGCGCATCAGGTTGGCCCGGCGCAACTTCGCGCCGCGCAGGTCGGCCTTGTAGAGGTTGGCGTAGCTCAGGTCCGCGCCGCGCAGGTCGGTCCCCCTCAGGTTGCACTCGGAGAGGTCGGCGCCGGAAAGCCTGGCGTTGCGCAGATCGCGGCCGGAGAGATCCAGCCCCGCGAGATTGGCGCCGGAGAGATCACGCCCTTCGCGCACGGCGCGGACGACTTCGTCGGCTGTCATGGTCACCCCCGTTGTTTGTTGCTGCGAGATGGTACGATGCCGCGCCAGAGGCGCAAGGCGAATGATGGCACGGGATGCGGCCGCTGTCTGTAAGCATTCGCGGAGTGCCGCGACAGATTGTTCGCTTGTTGATGACGTTCGCCTGATGGCATGATGCCTGATGACGTGATGCACAACCGACGAGGCCGGCGCGGGCATTCGCAAGCGTCCGCGCCATCGCGGATGGAGGAACCGGACACCCATGCACGCCACATTGCCATTGCTGAAGGAAACGTCGTTTCCCGCCATACGTCGCGACAGGCTGGAGACGCTCCAGGTCAATCTCGGATACCTGTGCAACCAGACCTGCATCCATTGCCACGTGAACGCGGGTCCCAGGCGCAAGGAAGTGATGGACGCGGACACGGTGCGGACGGTGCTCGATTTCCTGCGCGCATCCACCGCCAGCCGGCTCGACCTCACCGGCGGCGCGCCGGAGATGAACCCGCATTTCCGGGAGCTGGTCGCCGAGGCCACGAGGCTTGGCGCGCACGTGATGGATCGCTGCAACCTGACCATCCTGGAGGAGCCGGGCTACGAGGACATGGCTGAATTCCTGGCCGCGCACGGCGTGGAGGTGATTGCCTCGCTGCCGTGTTACCTGGAGGAGAACGTGGACGCCCAGCGCGGCAATGGCGTCTTCCAGGCCAGCATCCGCGCGCTCAGGCGGCTGAACGCCTTGGGCTATGGTCGCGAGGGCTCGGGGCTGGAGCTGAACCTCGTGTACAACCCGCAGGGGCCGCAACTGCCGCCGCCGCAGGAATCGCTGGAAGCCGCCTACAAGCGGGAGCTGGGGGAGCGCTTTAACATCACGTTCAACCACCTGTTCACGATCACGAACATGCCCATCCAGCGCTTCGGCAGCATGCTGATCTCCAGGGGCGAGTTCGCCGCCTACATGCAACTGCTCAAGGACGCCTACCGGCCCGAGAACCTGGACGGCGTCATGTGCCGCACGCTCATCAGCGTGGATTGGCAGGGCTACGTCCATGACTGCGATTTCAACCAGATGCTGGGCCTGCCGCTGGTGCGCGGGAACCGCGCGCCGGTGCACCTGTCCGAGCTGATGGGCGAGGATCTCGCCGGCAATCCGATCGTCGTGCTCGGCCACTGCTACGGCTGCACCGCGGGTCAGGGTTCAAGCTGCGGCGGGGCATTGGGTTAGCCCGGATTGGTTTTTGCGGGCCGGCGGGCCATACTGAGCGCCATGCTGGCGGCCGGAGCAGGGCCGGGCATGGGCGCGGGATGAGCAGACAACAGGAGGAAGCAAGGCAATGAGCATGCAGGGCAATGTGCTGGAGCGCTATTCGCAGGGGGCGGCGGCGAGACAGGAAGACCTGTGCTGCCCGGTGTCGTACGACCCGGAGCGGTTGAAGCTGCTGCCGCGGGAAATCATCGAGAAGGACTACGGCTGCGGCGATCCGTCCGCCTACGTGCGCGAGGGCGACATCGTGCTCGATCTGGGCAGCGGCGCGGGCAAGATCTGCTATATCGCGGCCCAGCTCGTGGGCGAGAAGGGGCGCGTAATCGGCATCGACATGAACGACGACATGCTGGCGCTGGCGCGCAAGTACCAGCCCGAGATGGCGGAAAAGATCGGCGGCGACCGCGTCCGCTTCATCAAGGGCTACATCCAGGACATGGCGCTGGATCTGGAGGCCGTGGATCGCTGGCTGGTCGAGCAGCCGGTGAAGACGAGCCGTGATCTCGCGGCGCTGAAGGCATTCGAGGCGGAGCAGAAGCGGAAGCGCCCGCTGATCGCGGACGAAAGCGTGACCCTGGTGGTATCCAACTGCGTGCTGAACCTGGTGGATTCGGCCGAGAAGGATGCCCTGATCCGCGAAATCTTCCGCGTGCTCAAGCCCGGCGGACGGGTGGCGATCTCGGACATCGTGGCCGACGAGGAGGTGCCCGAGCGCCTTCAGCGTGACCCGGAACTGTGGAGCGGTTGCATCTCCGGCGCCTACCAGGAACAGGCGTTTTTGCAGGCCTTTCTGGACGCCGGCTTCATGGGCGTGGCCATCGACAAGTGGGACGAGAAGCCGTGGAAGGTGGTCGAGGGCATCGAGTTCCGGGCGGTGACGCTGACGGCGACCAAGCCCGAGGAGACGGAATGCCTGGATTACGGCCACGCGGTGATCTACAAGGGGCCGTTCTCCGAGGTGCATGACGACGACGGGCACGTTTATTACCGCGGCGAGCGCATGGCCGTGTGCGAGCACACCTATCGCTTCCTGACCGAGGGGCCGTTCGCGGGTCAGTTCATCGGCATCGAGCCGCCGGAGGGGACGAAGCCCAGCAAGTTCTGTGCGCCGGCGGGTACTCGCCGGCCGCCCGCGATGACCAAGGGCGGCGCCCAGCATTCGGGCGATGGCGGGGGGTGCTGTTGCTAGTCGGGTTTGAAATGGTGCACAAGGGGCGTCTACGGACGCCCCTTTTTCATGCCGGCGGACGTCCTTGAGGCGGGCGACAGCCCGCTGTAAGGATTCCCGCTTCGGGACTACTCATGGACACCCCTCGCGCGATGCGCGTGCGCATCCGGCGGGGGAGATCATGTCATGAGGAGTCGTTCACGATGGATGTCATCAAGCAGTTCATTCCACCCTTCATTCAGGCAGCCGGCCGAATGTCGACGGCATTGTCGCTGGCGATGCTGGGTCTTCTGGCCGCGTGCAGCACGACCAGCGGCGGCGTCACGGCCAGCAGCCAGCCGGCCGCGAGGCAGGCGCCGGCGCCCAAGCCGGCCACGTCCAAGACAATCGCGCCATTGCCGCACGTCGGCCTGTTCGCCTACACGCATGCCCATGCGGGCAACCCGAACCCGCCCGATCGCTGGGGCGGGCCGGTGACGGTCATTGCGAACCAGCACAAGGGCGCGACCCAGTGGGTGCTGCCGGGCCCGCGTCAGCTTGATCCGGTCATCTTCGGCACGCCGGATCATCCCGCCGGCTGGGAGCAGGCGCCGTTCCCGCTCATCGGCATTCCGCCGAAGCTCAGGCAGTCCGAGAACGGGCACTACACCATCGTCGATCACGCCACGCCGTTCTCCAACTGGCGGGCCATTGGCGTGGGTGACGTGCACATGAAGATCACGGACATCACCGCCATTGATGGCGCGACGACGAAGGACAAGATCGACTTCGTCGCCGAGTTCGATTCGCCGGATCGGATGCATCACTACAAGGTGGTGGTGAAGAAGCCGCTGCCGCACGGCTTCGGCTACCCGTTCTTTGGCGGCGTGGTCACCGACCACCTGATGCACGGCGGCACGGCCATCGGCACGCGGCTCATGCCGACCGAGTTCATCTACGCGTCCTTCTGGGGCGTGGGTGACGTGTACGTGGACGGGCGGCTGACCA
>JALVTX010000096.1 GCA_027035825.1 Mariprofundaceae bacterium | reverse complement strand
ACCGGCGAGATCGTCCAGGGCCTGATGGCGGCGGAATTCATGCTGGATGGCGCCGCCCTGCGCGAAGCCATCTGGGCGCAGGTGGACGACGTGGACATCGCCTGCGCCATGCAGCGCGAACTCCAGGAGCACCTGATGCGCTTCGCCGAGGAACTGCTGCGGCTGACGCCGGCCGCGGACATCACCCGCGAATGGATGCAACGCCAGCGCGCGGGGCTGCGCCGGTTCCGGCGCTCGCTGGCGGCGCGCGGCATCGGCGGCATGGAGAGCAGCCGTTTCCTGCAACTGCTCAAGACCGTCGGCCAGGCGGGCTTGGCCACCGAGCACGCGGCGCATCTCGCGGCCATGCCGGAACTGGCCCAGACCGCCGCCGCCATCCACATCGCCGGCGCGGAAGATACGCCGCTGGCGCGATGCCTGAAGGCCAACCAGGCCTGCCTGCACCTGCTGCCCTTCCGCGAGGCCGAGGAGCAGTTGCGCAGCGCCACCTGGGGCGAGGCGGAGGCGCACGCCCTGCGCCGCGAATGGCTGCATCGGCTGGCCATGCTCAAGCGGGAAGCCATGCGCCAGCTGCTGGCGCTGCGCCATCGCGACCTGCTGCGCGCCGGCGAGTCGCTCTGGGGCGGTCACCGCCACTGGGCCGGCATCCAATCGCTCCGCGCCGAGATGGAAAGCCGCGAGGACGGCGGCGCGGCCCCCATGCGGCTGGTGCTGATGCTCACCCGCATGGAGACGCTGATTTCCGAATCCGCGACCGGGCGCTAGACCCGCCGGATCGCCGCCCTGCCCCAGCCCGCGACCTCCCGGCCCAGCGTGCGAAGCAGCCGCCACGCCTGCGCCAGCCGCTTGCGGATGAACTGGCAGCGGGCGCAACCCTCGCCATCGGCGATCTGCCGCCGCACCGATTCGCGCGGCACGATGGTTTCGCGCCAGAAGGCCAGCCGCGTCCGCGCGTCCGGCATCATGCGCGCGAACAGCCGCTCGGCCAGGAACGGCACGACCTCGTGCGCCATCACCCGCGCAAACAGCGCCCGCTCGCGCCAGTCCATGCGCGGCGCAAGCTCCGCCAGCACCGGATCGGGCACGGGCGCATCCAGGTGCCGCGCCGCATAGGCCAGCGCGTAATAACACGGCCGCTCCAGCCGCCAGCGGCGCGCGCCCGCCAACACCGCGTCCCAATCGCCCCGGGCCTCGATGCGGCGGGCCAGGAGCACGATGTCCCACAGCCAGATCAGGCGCTCGAAGGAATGCTTCATCGCATGAAAGCACAAGTACGGCATCAGCAGTTCGTCGGGCGCGAGCAGCGCCGGCGCATTCGCCAGCCGCCCCTCGCGCGCCCCGGCGAAGAAATCCTCAGTGCGCAGCGGCGTCAGGTGCGACCAGGCGCGAATGCGATCCATGTCCAGCGGATCGGCGTGCAAATCCAGCAGCGCGCCATCGGCGCGCAGCAAGAGCCGGGGGTGCTC
The DNA here is from genome assembly GCA_027035825.1 of Mariprofundaceae bacterium. Taxonomy (GTDB): domain Bacteria; phylum Pseudomonadota; class Zetaproteobacteria; order Mariprofundales; family Mariprofundaceae; genus JALVTX01. The sequence goes on along the minus strand of JALVTX010000096.1, from coordinate 7,797 downwards.
GGGCAGGGCGCGAAACCCGATGGCCCCGGCCGCCGAGGCGGCGACGTCAAGATCGGCCCCGGCCACGAGCAGGTCAATGTCCGTCTGCGGCCGCAGCGCCGGGCGATCGTACAGCGTCTCGGCGAGACTGGCCCCGCGCAACACGAAACAGGGAATGTCGCGCCCGCGCAATGCCGCCAGCAGCTCCCCCAGCGCCCTGCGCTGGCGCAGCGCCTGCGTCGTCTGCACCCGCAGCGGCTGGCGGACATGGGTGTCGAACACCTCCGCATCCATGGCGATCCGCCCTTCCAGCGCATGCCACAGGCACGCGCCGACGCCCTCGCGCCAAGCATGCTCCCACAGCGCGGCCTCCGCGCCGCCGTCCGCATGGCCCGCAAGCAGCCCGCAACAGTGCGCGCGCAGCGCCTCGGGCGATCTCTTGTCCGCCTTCATGGATGCAACTATACTGGCTCGCTGTTGATAAGCCGAACGGGAAGTTCCCACGGTCAGGCAACATGGAGGTGGCGATGACCAAGCCGACTCAAGAAACCGAAAAAGAAGCCGACATGCAAGCGCGCGAGGCATCCCCCGCCGACGAGGAGCTCCGGGCGCGGCGCCGGCTGCTGAAGCTCGGCGCCTACGTGCCGCCGGCCGTGCTGGGCATGATGATCCTGGGCGGCCTGCCGAGGAACGCCGAGGCCGTCATCGGCTCCTGCGCACCCTCGGCCTGCCAGCCGTGCATCGACATGAACAACCCGGCGCTCCCTCCGGCAAAACGCAACAAGAAGCGCCGCAAGTGCAACAAGAAACGGGCCTGCTACCAGCGTCCCGGCGGCTGCGCGCCCAAGTGCGCCAAAGGTTAATCCGGACATAGCCGCCAACCTCACAGGCGGCCCGGCCGCCATGGGTTTCGATTCCTCGCCCGCTCCGGGCGTCGCGCTGCTGCCCGATCATCGCCTGGTGACGTTCGAGCCCTTGGCCGATGGCGGCCTCGTCGTGGCGTTGACCGACACCGAACAGCACGTGGAACTGCACGGCGCGCCGGCGCATCGCATGGCCCGCCTGCTCGGGGGAACGTCCCGCCCGGGCGACCGCGCCGCGCTCCGAGCCCTGCTCGCCCCCTGGGCGCGGGCGCATCCGTGGCTCATGGAACTGCTGGAGGCCGCATCCGGTCAGGGCTGCCTCGAAGGCCGCGCCAACGCCAGCGCCGAGGCGCTGATCCTGGGCGATGGACTGGGCATGCTGTTCATCGAGGTGACCGACCGCTGCAACGAGCGCTGCATTCACTGCTACGCCGAGGCCGCGCCCGAATGCGCCAACCGCCTGTCGCTGGACGAGATCGGACGCGTGCTCATTGCTGCGCGCCGGCTGGGCCGGCCGGCCGTGCAGTTCACCGGCGGCGACCCGCTGATTCATCCGGACATTGTCGCCGCCGTGGCGATGGCCCGCGACATGGGCTTTGACACCATCGAACTCTACACCAACGGCCTGGCGCTCAATGACGCCATGCTGGAGCGCCTCGAGCCCCACCGACCGCGCCTGGCCTTCTCGGTCTATTCCCATGACGACGCCACGCACGACGCCATCACCCGCGTGCCGGGCAGCCTGCAACGCACCTTGCGCGCCATGCGCCGGGCTCGCGCGGCGGGGCTGGCCGTGCGCGCCGGCATCATCGTCATGCCCGAGAATCGCGGTCACGAGGCCGGCGCCATCCGCATGCTGCGCGACATGGGCCTGGAGGCCCGCGACATCGGCGTGGACGTGGTGCGCAGCGCCGGCCGAGGCCGCTTCATGGGGGACTACGCGCCCGAGACCGCCGAACTGGAAACCGCCGATGCCGGCCACCGTCCCGCCAATCATCGTTCGGACGAACGGGCCAGTGACGACAGCCGCGGCGAGGCCGCTGAACCCGGGCGGCGCGGCAAGCTGTGCGTGGCCGCCAATGGCGACGTGCATCCCTGCATCTTTTCCCGCGAGATTACCTTGGGCAATATCCGCGAGGCGCCGCTGGACGCCATCGTGCGCGGCTTCAGGGTCCGCGCCCCGGCCAAGCCCTCGACCGCGCGCTGGGCGGCCTGCCGCGGCGCGCTCAGCTGCGCCGATTGTCAGGCCATCGCCTATGCGCTGGGCGCGGGCGCTGGCCCCGAACGCCAAACCGCCGGAGCCGAACATGTCGCTGCCTGAATACCCGCTGAAGGTCGAGAACCTGCTGTGCGAGGAGCTGGAAGGGCTGGACGAGGTGGTGTACGTGCAGCCGGAGGACGGCGCGAGCTTCTCGCTGAACCCCACCGCCGCAGCCATTCTCGACCTCTGCGACGGCAGTCGCACCGCCGACGACCTGGCCGCCATCCTGCACGAAACGCTGGGCGCGAGCCTTGAGGAGGCGCGCGCCGACGTGGACGCCATCCTGGCCGAGTTCGTGGACTACGGCCTGATCTACATGGCCGATGACGACACGGAGGACTGAGCGCGAAAGCTGGACGCGGCGCATCGCCATTGGCGGCCTGACCATCGCCATCGAATGCCGGGCCAGCGCCTGCCGGGCGGGCGTGGCGGCGCTGTTGCGTTCGTTCCCCGACGCCACCGGAAGCGGAACCTCGTCCCTTTGCTTCACGCTGGAAGAACAAGATGGCGACTTCCGCCTGACGCTGGATGGCGAGTCGCTATGGGAAGGGCGCGATGCGGGCGAAACCGTCGCCGCCTTCGAGTTCCAGTTCTACAACCGCACGGTTCAGGCGCTGTTTCCGCCGCTGTTGTCGCTGCACGCGGCCACGGTGGAGGCCGGCGGCCGCGCCCTCGCCTTCGCCGGCGAATCCGGCGCCGGCAAATCCAGCCTGTGCACGGCGGCGCTGCTGGATGGCGCGCGCTACCTGAGCGACGAGTTCACGCTGCTCGGCGAGGAGGGGGAGATTCATCCGTTCCCGAGGCCATTGCAGTGGGACGGCGGCGATCACCCCGTCTTCACGACCGGGGACATGGCCGCCGCCGGCTTCGAGCGCTCGGGGTACCGCTTTCCGGGCCACGATGGCGTGACGCGCGATTCGCTGCTGTGGCATCCGCCGCGCGTGGCGCGCGAGCCGATGCGGGCGGGCTGCGTGTTCCTGCCCCGGTACGACCCGGATGCACCGCCCGCCAGGCTCGCGCACCTGCCGCGCGCGCAGGGGCTGCTGGAGCTGGCCACGCACGTCCACCAGCATCTCGGAGCCGGCGAGCGCATCCGCCTGCTGCACCAGTACCTGCCCGAAGGCGCGAGCATCCATCGCCTGACGTTCTCGGACTGCCGCGCCGCCTGGCGCGCGGCCGCGGCGCTCGCCGATCAGGCCAACGCCCGCGTCAGTCGGTAAAGCCCTCCCTCCAGCCGCGCCAGGTTTCCCGCAGCATGGCGCGGTTTGCCGCGCCGTCGCGCGCATCCCACGCCCCGAGGCAGACATGGGCCGGCTCCTCGCGCATCCAGCGCCAGGCGCGCAGCGCGCAGTCCGCCAGCCGCCGCCAGCTGCCGCGCCCGCCGTTCGCCCAGGCCGGCGCGTGGTAGGGGTTGCCCACCATCCGCAGGTAGCGCATGCGCGAGCGCTGCAACACGCACTCCCGGAGCGTCGCGCCCTCGGCGCAGATGCGGTGATAGGCTTGGAGAAGGCCCGCGCCGTCGGCCTCGGCGGCGCACATCCAGCCCGAGGGACGGCGGTTGATTTCCAGCAGGTGCCAGACGCCGTCCTCGCCCTGCTTGCACTCCACCTCGGCGAAGCCCTGCCAGCCCAGCTCCGAGAGCAGCATGCACGCGCCCTCGTACAACTCCGGCAGCCACTCGGCGCGCGCCTCCACCGTCTCGCCGAAGGGGCCGAAGGGCCCGTCCGCCACCGCCAGCCGGCGGCCGGTGAAACCGCGCACCGGCCGGGAATCCGCATCCATCAGCAGCATCGCCGTGGCCATGCGCGCCACCGGCCCGTCAATCCAGCGCTGCACGACCACCACCTCGTCGTCCGCGTGGGCCGCGTCATGCGCCGCCACGTGCCGCCGCAGCGCGTCGGCATCCTCCAGCCGCACGTGTTCGTGGCGGAACACCTTGAGCAGGCAGGGCCAAGGGAACTCGTCCGCCCGTTCCACGAGCTCGCCCCAGCGCAGCCGCAGGCTCTCCACGGCGCGCACCGCGCCCCAGCGGCCCGTCGGCCGCTCCGCCGCCGCGTAGGTCGCCGCATCCACGCTGAGCAGCTTCAACCCCAACGCCCGCAGCTCGTCCCGGTATTCGGCCGTGAACTCGGCCGTGTCCTCGTATCCCGGCAGCCAGACGCCGGCCAGCCGCCCCTCGTCCACGGCCCGTGCCACCGCCCGCATGAAGAACGACGCATAAACATCGTTCGTATCCGGCAGCCGCACCACATCGCGCACGTAGCGGCTGCGCGCGGCCCACGGCGCTTCCGCCGCCTCGGGCATCGTGCCGATGACGGGAATCCCGGCGCGGCCGGCCGCCTGCGCCAGCGCGAACCACTGCGAATCGTGCACGTCCTGCACGATGAGGGGCGCGCCCATCATCGTCTCCCCGCTCATGGGGCCGGCCTCAGGCGCATCGCCACCGGAATCCCTGCCAGGGCCACGCCGGCGCAAGCCAGGAAAGCCCACGAAAATCCCCAGGCGCGCACCACCTGCCCGCAGGCCATCACTCCCAGCGCCGCGCCCGCGCCAAACCCCGCCGCCGCATACCATCCCTGCGCGCTCACCTGCCGCGCCTCCGGCGCGTAGCGCCGCACCCAGGTGATGGCATTGATGTGGAAGGCCGCGAAGCTGGCCGCGTGCAGCACCTGCAACAGGGCCAGCGCCCAGACGGACTGCGCGAGCCCGATGCCCGTCCAGCGCAGCGCCGCCAGCGCCAGGCACAGCGACAGCATGCGCGCCGGCGCGGCCGCCGCCACCGGCCGCGACCAGCCCCACATCAGCACGATTTCCGCCAGCACGCCCAGCACCCAGAAGCTCCCCACCATCCAGCCGTCCCAGCCCAGATCCAGCAGGTAGAGGCTGTAGAAGCCGTAATACGCGCCATGCGAAGCCTGCATCAGAAAGCTCGCAACCAGCAGCCCCGAGAACGAGGCGGCATAGGCCGTCCGGGGCTCTCCCGCAGTCTCAAGGCGCGCGCCCCGCTCGGGAAATCCCAGCGCCGCCAGCGCCGTGACCAGCAACAGCGCCGCCAGCCACCACGGCAGGGCCGCCGCGCGACCGTCGGCCAGCCACACGCCGCCTGCCAGCGACGCCGCCACGAACCCGACCGAGCCCCAGACCCGCAAGCGCCCGTATTCCGCCAGCGCCGCCTCGGACACGGCCACGGACAGGCCGTCGGTCAACGGCAGCACCACCGCCCACAGGCAGCCGAAGGCCAGCACCGTCAGCGCCAGCATCCACGGCGCGTCCGCCCATGGCATGGCCAGCGCCAGCCCTGCCGCGGCCAGCCCCGCCGCGACGATGAAGCCGGACACGCGCCGGGCCCGATCCAGCGCCCGCCCGGCCAGCGGCGGCGCCAGCACCTTGGCCACGGACAACAGCCCCGTGAACAGCCCCACCTGCGCCACGTCCAGCCCCCGCCCGGCCAGCCACACCGGGAAGAACGGCAGGATCACGCCCATGGCGGCGAAATAGGCCGCGTAGAACAGGCCGATGGCGTACAGCGAGCGGGCGGAGACCATGCCGCCAAGGATAGCCGCCCCCCGCCGCGGGCGACACCAGCCAAACCCGTCGCCAGGACTCCCCGGCGCTTGCCAGCGGCCGTCCGCTGGCCGACATTTCGCGCATGCGTCTTCGTCTTCCCTCCCGCGCATGGCTCGCTCCCCTGCTGGCAGGCTGCCTGGCGGGCTGGCTGACGGGCTGCGACATGAACCCCACCGGCATCGAGCTGGAGGCGGGCTGGCAGGCGCGTTCGGTGGTGGCCTGGCGGCATGTGCGACCGGACATGCTGGCGCTCTCGCCCTCCGGCCGCTGGCTCTACGTGAGCTGCGAGACCAACGCCAGCATGATGGCTCCCAGCCTTGCCGCCATTGACCTGAAGACCGGCCGCCACCCCTTCCTGCTCTATGGACTGATGCGCGCCGACGGCCTGAAGTTCGCGCCGGACGGCAGCCTGTGGATCGGCGAGGAGTTCCCCGGCGGGCTCATCTGGCGCGTGGCCCAGCCTGACAAACTGCCGGTGGAGCAGAAGGTGGATCGCGCCCGGCTCGCCGCCACCCACCCGGCCATCGCGCCGCTGGATTTCGCCGGCCGCTTCGCGCACGAGGGCATCGCCTTCTCGCGCGACGGCCGCTTCGCCTACCTCGCGGACGAGAACGAGCGCGGCGGCCTCTACCGGCTGGACTTGCGCGCCCGCCGGCTCGACCGGCTGACCGATGCAGGCTGGCGCCCGGCCCGGAGCCAAGGTGGCCGCGCCTTCAACCGCATCGAGGACATGGAGCCGCTGCCCGACGGCCGCATCCTGATGGCCGAGACGGGCACGGGCCGCATCCTGGCGCTGGACGATTCGGGTTCGCGCCCGCGCGTGTCCGTCTTCCTGACCGATGCGCGCATCCGGCATCCGGACAACCTGGCCTGGGACGCCTCCCGCCGCTGGCTGTGGATCACCAATGACGACCAGCCTTCGGAACTCTGGGCTTGGGACGGGCGCAAGGCGTCCCTCGTGGCGCGGCATGCGCGCTCGGAAATCACCGGCGTGCTGGCCGTGGGGAGGGACGTCTATTTCAACCTTCAGGGAACCCGGCGCGGCCCGGAGCTGACCATGCGCTTGCGCGAGCAGGCGGCTGACGAGTGAGCCCTGAGACCCCTCGATTCGGCACGATTCCTGCTACAATGTTCGCATGACTTCTTCCGTTTACGACCGCGAATCCACGCTGCAACTGATCGGCATGGTGGAGGACGTGCCCTCCCTGCCCGACCGGTACGCCGCCATCCAGGAGGTGCTGGACGACCCCAACTCCAGCGCCGCGCAACTGGCCGAGGTCATCGGCACGGATCAGGCCACCACGGCGATGATCCTCAAGTTCGCCAACTCGCCCTTCTACCTGCCCACCAACCAGCGCATCACGACGCTGCCGCAGGCCATCGCCCGCATGGGCACGAAGGAAGCCGGCCAGATTGCGCTGACCATGTCACTGCTCTACGGCTTCGCGATCCCGGGCGGCATGGGGGCCATTCGCGCCTTCTGGGCGCACGCCTTCGCGGTGGCGCTGCTGGCCAAGCACATGGCGCGGCTCCTGGGCCTGAACGCCGACGAACTGTTCGTCAGCGGCCTGCTGCACGACATTGGTCGCGCCATTCTCGGCATCCGCGTGGACATGGGCTATTTCGAGGGGCCGCTGGCGCGCCTGACGGGCGATGCGCTTGTCTCCGCCGAACGCGAAACCTACGGCGTGGATCACGCCGAGGCCGGCGACGCCATCCTGAAGCTGTGGAACTTCCCCGAAGTGGTGCGCGCGCCCATCGCCGCCCACCACGCGCTGCGGCCCGAGAGCATGGCCGCGCGCGTGCTGCAACTGGCCGATGCGGAAGCCCACCTGCGCCTGCCCCACGCGGCGGACATCGAAAGCGTGCCCCAATACCTGCTGGAGCGCCCCGAGCGGGTTCGGGAAATCCTGGTGAACGAGGGATTGTTGCCGGAGGAAGACGAGCCGTCAGAAAACTAGGGCCTGTTCACGCTTGTTTGGATAGCGGCGACTTTGGCCATGATTTTGATCTCGCAAGGCATCGCGCGCGTGGCGTGCCCGCTGCGGCACGCGAGCAAGCGATAACGCCGCGAGGCGGAATCATGGCCAAGTCCCTCCGGGCTGCGCCCGAAATGTTCCCGAATGG
>JALVTX010000095.1 GCA_027035825.1 Mariprofundaceae bacterium | reverse complement strand
TCATCATCTGGCAGCCATTGCACACGCCGAGGGCAAAGGTGTCGGCGCGGGCGAAGAAGTCCGAGAACGCATCCCGCGCCCGCGCGTTGAACAGGATGGCGTTGGCCCAGCCGCGGCCGGCGCCCATTACGTCGCCGAAGGAGAAGCCGCCGCAGGCCGCCAGGCCATGAAACCCCTTCAGATCCTCGCGCCCTTCCACGATGTCGGACATGTGCACGTCCACGGCCGCGAAGCCCGCGCGGTCGAACGCCGCCGCCATTTCCACCTGGCCGTTCACGCCCTGCTCGCGCAGCACCGCCACGCGAGGCCGCGCGCCGGTGGCGATGAACGGCGCGGCGACATCCTCGCCGGGATCGAAGCTCAGCTCGGCGAACAGGCCACGATGCGCCTCGGCCAGCGCCTCGAAGCCCTCGCGGGCGCAATCCGGATGGTCGCGCAGCGCCTGCATGCGATAGCTGGTCTCGCTCCATGCCTGCAACAGTGCGGTCAACGGCTCCTCGATCAGCGTGCGCCCGCGATGGCGGATGCGCACCATGCCGTCTTCGGTCGGCGCGCCGATGGGGTGGGAGACATGGCCCAGGCCGGCATCGGCCAGGCGGGCCAGCACCCGCTCGCGATCGTTTCGCCGCACCTGGATCACCGCGCCCAGTTCCTCGGCGAACAATGCCGCCAGCGCATTGCCGCCGAGCGCGTCGAGATCCGCCGCAACGCCCAGGCGGCCGGCAAACGCCATCTCGCACAGGCAGGCCCACAGGCCACCATCGGAGCGATCGTGGTAGGCCAGCAGCAGCCCCTCGCGGTTCAGCCGCTGGATGGCGGCGAAGAACGCGGCCAGCAGCGCCGGATCGTCCACGTCCGGCGCGGTTTCGCCGGTCGCGTTCCAGGCCTGCGTCAGGGCCGAGCCGCCCAGCCGGTTGCGCCCGCCGCCGAGATCGATCAGCAGCAGTTCCGTACCCCCGGGCTCGCGCCGCAGCTCGGGCGTCAGCGTGCGCCGCGCGTCCTCCACTGGCGCGAAGGCCGAGATGTTCAGCGACAGCGGCGCAATCATCTCGCGCCGCTCGCCCGCCTCCTCCCACACCGTCTTCATGGACAGCGAGTCCTTGCCCACCGGGATGGAGACGCCCAGCGCCGGGCACAGCTCCATGGCCACGGCCTCCACGGTGGCGTAAAGCCGCGCATCCTCCCCGGGATGCCCGGCCGCGGCCATCCAGTTCGCCGAAAGCCGCACCCGCGAGAGTTCGCCCACGTCGGCCGCGGCGAGGTTGGTCAGCGCCTCGCCCACGGCCATCCGCCCCGAGGCCGGAGCATCGATCATCGCCACCGGCGTGCGCTCGCCCATCGCCATCGCCTCGCCGGCATGGCCCTCGAAATCGCGCAGCGTGACCGCGCAGTCGGCCACCGGCACCTGCCAGGGGCCCACCATCTGGTCGCGCGCCACCAGTCCCGACACCGTGCGGTCGCCGATGGTGATGAGAAACTCCTTGCCGGCCACGGACGGCATCGCCAACACGCGCATCGCCGCCTCGCGCGCGTCCAGTTCCTCCAGTTCCAGCGGCACGCGGGCCGGCGGCAGGCTGGCCACCCGGCGCAGCATGCGCGGCGGCTTGCCCAGCAGCACCTCCAGCGGCATGTCCACCGGCTTGTTGTCGAACTCGGGGTCGTGCACCACCAGCCGCCGGTCGGTCGTCGTCTCGCCCAGCACCACGAACGGACAGCGCTCGCGCTCGCAGACGGCGCGGAAGCGGTGCAGGTCGTCCTTGTCGATGGCCAGTACGTAGCGCTCCTGCGCCTCGTTGCACCAGATCTGCATCGGACTCATGCCCGGGGCCATGTTGTGCACGGCCCGCAGGTCAATCCAGCCGCCCATGCCGGCGTCGTTGATGAGTTCCGGCACCGCGTTGGACAGGCCGCCGGCGCCGATGTCATGAATGAACAGGATGGGATTGGCCTCACCCATCTGCCAGCAGCGGTCGAGCACCTCCTGGCAGCGGCGCTCCATCTCCGGATTGCCGCGCTGCACCGAGTCGTAATCCAGGTCCTCGGCATTGGCCCCGGCGTCCATGCTGGAGGCCGCGCCGCCGCCCAGCCCAATCAGCATCGCGGGGCCGCCCAGCTGGATGATGAGCGCGCCCTCGGGCAGCTC
>JALVTX010000094.1 GCA_027035825.1 Mariprofundaceae bacterium | reverse complement strand
GCGGCTTCCTCGAACTGGCGCATCGCGTCCAGCCCCACGGTCATGGCCAGCGCCATCAGGCCCGCCGCCGTGGCGTGCCAGCCCTTCACGTCCGTCCAGTGACAGAGGAGCAGCCAGCCGACGAAGATCGGGGCCAGAAGGATGAACCGGCGGAAGAAGCCGCGGCCGCGGCTTGCGCGCAGCAGCCGCGCCGCGATGGCCGAAAACCACGGGGCGCGATAGCGGTAGCCGCGCCAGCAGACGGCGAGCAGCAGCGCCAGGCCGGCGAAGTCGGCCAGGCGCGTCATGCCGGATGCTCCGCGGCGCGCAGGCTCCGCACGAGCACCAGGCCCGCCAACGCCAGCCCCGCCAACGCCAGCCCCGCCATGGCCAGCGCGCCCAGCCCGATGTGACGCAGCCACTGGCAGACAAAGACCCACGCCGCCAGCATCAGCACGCCCAGCAGGATGCGGCCCGCGTGCAGCAGCGTGCCGGTCGCGGAATCCCAGCCGCCCCGGGCGTCGGCCGCGGCGCGCAGGGCGGCCAGCGGAGCGCGCAAGCGGCGCTCCACGGCCAGCCAGAGGTCGGGCCGCTTGCGCGCCACCCAGCCCGCCGCGACGACGCTGAGCGCGAACAGGCCATAGTCCACCAGCAGCCAGCCGAAATCGCCCCGGCTCATCCAGAAGTCGCGCGGGTCTTGCCGCACGTAGCTGTCGTAATCCAGCGGATCGGCGAACGCGGTCGTCCCCGCGAGCAGCCATGCGCCGAGGCTCCACGGGGCCAGGGATGCCGCGCGGACGAGGGCGAGCGGGGCGATTGGACGGATCATGGTTTCCTCCTCAGGGCGTAGGCGAGCTCGAATCGTCCGTTGCGGTGCGGCACGAGCTCTGGCGCGTCCGCCGGCCAGTCCCAGCGCGCGTCCGCGAACAAGCCGCGCATGTCCAGCAGGTCGCAGTGGAAGGGCGGGCCGCCCGTAAGCCCCGTCTGCATGAACAGCGCGAACAGCAGCCCTCCCGGCTTCAACCAGCGATACAGCCGCGCCTCGTAGTCCGCGCGCCGCTCGATCGGAATGGCGCACAGGCAGGTTTGCTCATAGATCGCATCGAACGGCGCATCCGGCTCCCAGGCGAACAGGTCGGCGCATGTGACGCGCGCCCGCCGGCCGCGCTCGGCCAGCCGCGCCTCCAGCGCCTGCACGGCGGGACGGGCGATGTCCACGGCCGTGACATCCAGACCCCGGCCAGCCAGCGCCACCACCTCGTGCCCGCGACCGCAACCGGGCACGAGCACCCGGCGGGCATCGCCCGCGACGCGAATGAAGTCCACCAGCGCCGGGCTGGGGCCGCCGCGATCCCAGCCGGTTTCGCCGCGATGGTAGCGCCCTTCCCATTCTTCCCGCATGTCCGTTGATCGCCTCCGTGATTCCCGGGTCAAGACAAGGAAGGCGGCGCAAGGCCGCCTTCCTGCATCCAGGTGTTCCTGCCTCAGCCTTTCAGGCGCGTGAGCCCCAGCTTGGCCATGATGGCCTTCTCGTAGAACGGCTCCGAGGTGCCCTTCTTCATCTTGCGGATGAAGTATTTCTCGAAGCCGATCTTGGCCAGGTGCACCCAGCGGCCGTGCTTGGCCCAGGCCACGTTGCGCGGCGGGATCTGCGGGTCGGCCACGAAGGCGATGCCGGTGTCGCCCATGTCGGCCAGGCAGACGGCCGCCCAGGTGCCGACCTTCTCCGGCGCCTCGCCCTTCAGGTCGTGGATGATGTTGTGCACCGCCGCCGTGGTCATGGACTCGATCATGAAGCCCGTCTTCGGCGTGCCCACCGGCAGCGGCGTGGCCTCCACCGGCGGAATGGCCACGATCACGCCCGTGCCATAGACGTTGGTGTAGGTCGGGTTTTGCTGGTACTCGTTGATGACGATGAAGCCCATCGGGTTGGTCAGCTTCTCCACGCCCACCAGCGCGTTCACGCCGCGGAAGGCCGGCATCAGCATCGAGAACTTGTGCGGCAGCTCGCCGCTGGCGATGGTTTCGCCGTTGCGATCCACTTCCTCGTAGTGGATCTTGTCTTCCTCGATCTTCGTCGTCTTGCAGTTGGTGATGAACTTGATGTCCCGCTTGCGGAACTCGGATTCCAGCAGCAGCTTGGAATCCTCCACGCCGCCCAGGCCCAGGTGCCCGATGTAGGGCTCGGGCGTGATGAAGGTCATCGGCACCTTGTCGCGGATGCGACGCTTGCGCAGCTCGGTGTCCAGGATCATCGCGAACTCATAGGCCGGGCCGTAGCAGGACACGCCCTGCACCGCGCCGATGACCACCGGCCCCGGGTTCTTGCAGAACTCCTCGAACTTCTCCAGGGCCTTCTCGGCGTGATCCACGTGGCAGATGGACTGGGTGTACTTGTCCGGCCCCTGGCCCTCGACCAGCTCGAAGGCCAGCCGCGGACCCGTGGCGACGATGAGGTAGTCGTAGTTCAACGTTTCGCCGTTGGCCAGCTCCAGCTTGTTCTCCTCCGGCACGACCTTCTCCACGCCGTGCGGGATGAAGTTGATTTTCTTCTTTTTCAGGTAGGGCTCGCAGGGGAAGGTGATGTCCTCGCGGCGACGCCAGCCGACGGCCACCCACGGATTGGACGGCGTGAAGTGAAAATAATCCACGTTCGAGACCACCGTCACCTCGTGGTTGCCTCCCAGCTTGTTCAGGGCTTCCTTCATTTCGTAAGCCGCCGGCATGCCCCCGATGCCCGCGCCCATGATGACCACATGTGCCATGGTTGTTTCCTCCGTTCTTCTTCGTTCGGGGTTCATGCCCCGTGTTGTCGGGCCAATCGTCTCGCCCGCCTGTGCGCCTTGGGCGCAAACTGGTGATGTCATCGCAAAAAGTCCGTCCATGGACTGTTTGCGCGGCCGTATTTCATGCAAAAGGACGGACGCCAAACAGGCGTCCGTCTCGCGTCCATGTCAGCTCTTGTGCGCCGGGCAGGTGTTGATGCCCAGGATCGAGTACAGCGGGCACACGCCCACCAGACCCGTCACCAGCGGCACCACGCCGATCCAGCCCCAGGGCGTCTTCGGCCCCACGAACACGATGCTGATGAGCGCGATGCCGACCAGCACGCGCAGAATCCGGTCAATGGTTCCCTCGTTCGTTTTCATGGTCAGCCTCCTTTGTTGGATAAGCGCATTCTAATATGCTTCCATGCCATTGTCTGTGACGTTATCACACAGGGCCGCCAGCGCCCTGTCATCGAGCACCTCGATGCGGCCCCGGCCCAGCCGCACCCAGCCGTTGCGCTCGAAACTCTTGAGCACGCGGCTGACCACCTCACGCGCGGTGCCGAGTTCCGAGGCCAGTTCCTGGTGCGTGATGCGAAGCTCGCCGCCTTCCGCCCGCCGCAGCAGCAACCGGGCCAGGCGCGCGTCCATGCGCCCGAAGGCGACCTCCTCGATCAACGCCATCAGGTCGGCGATGCGTCGCCCGATGGCGCGCATCACGAAACGCCGGAAGCCCTCGGATTCGGCCATTGCCGTCTCGAAGATTTCCGATGGCAGGACGACGAGTTCGGCCGCCGTTTCGGCCACGCCCTCGGCCGGGTAGTCCAGCCCGCCCAACAGGCAGGTCGTGGTCAGCATGCAACTCTGGCAGTCCTCGACGCGGTAGAGCACGATCTCGCGCCCCTCCGGATCCACCTTGCGCACCAGGATGCTGCCCTGGGCGACCAGCACCCAGGCCTTGCAGGGGCTGCCGTCGCGGAACAACACGTAGCCCGGCGTGACGCGCATGATCTGCGCCGAGGCCGCGGCCTGCCGCCAGGCCGGGTCGCGGATGGCCGCCAGCGCCGGAAAGCGCACCAGCCACGCGGGCGCGGGTTCGTTCACGCGGGAATGCTCACCTGGGGGTGCTCACCTGGAGAGGGCCGCCAGCGCCTGCTCGAACAGGGGCCGCGCCTCGGCGGCCAGCTCCACCAGCTCAGGCCGGTTCACGACGCCCAGCATCGCGTCCGGGTTGACGATGCTCACTTCGGTCTTGCCGTCGTCGGTTTCGCGGACGACGACATTGCAGGGCAGCATCAGGCCGATTTCCGGCGCGATCTGCAGGGCCCGGTGCGCGAGCTTCGGGTTGCACGCGCCCAGAATGACATAGGGCGGCCGCTCCACGCCGATCTTGCTTTTCAGCGTGGCCGCCACGTCAATGCGGGTGAGGATGCCGAAACCGACGGCCTTCAGCGCCTCGGTGATGGCGGCCTCCGCCGCCTCGACGTCGCCGTCGAAAATCGTGCTCATGCCCAGTTGTTCGTTCATGCCACTCATGCCACACCCCCTGTTTCCACCGGGTAGCCGGCGGCGATCCAGGCCATCGTGCCCCCGGCCACGTTGATGAGCCGCTCATGGCCGTGCGCCGCGCTCAGGTATTTCAGCGCCTGCGCCGAGCGCGCGCCCGAGCGGCAGATGAGATAGACGTCGCGATCCCTGGGGATCTCGTGGGCGCGGGCCTCCAGCGTGTCCAGGCAGATGAGTCTGGCGCCCGGCACGTGCGCCTCGGCGTATTCGGCCGGCGTGCGCACGTCGATCAGACAGCATTCGCCGCCGGCGGCCTTGTCCGGCCAGATCTGGCGCAGTTCCTCGACGGTGACGTGTTTCATGGCTGTTCTCCTTTCTTCACGGGATATCCGGCGTCGCGCCAGCCGCGCATACTGGCCGGCACGACCTCGATGTTGTTGAAACCCTTGGCAGCAAGCAGCTTGCCCGCGCGCGCGGCGCGCACGCCGGCCTCGCAATAGACGTAAACCTGCCGGTTGCGCGGCACCTCATTCAGCCGGTTTGCCAGCTCGTCCACCGGGATGTTGATCGCGCCCGGCACATGACCGGCGCGGTATTCGGCAGGGGTGCGGACATCCACGAACAGGAACGGGATGGGGGAGGCCGCTCCCTGCTCCCAGTGGGTGTAGGCGTGGCTGAGCGTGGCCACCTCGTAGCCGGCCGGGCTCATGTCGCCCACGCCGCAGGCCAGCGCGCTTCCCGCGCCAGCCGGGAGCGCCAGCAGCCATAAGGCCAGCGTCATCCTTCGCATCGTGTTCCTCATCGTATTCTCCTTTCGATGACTGTCATGCCTTGGCGGCTTCGCAAGAAGCCGTCATCGCGGCCATGGACGGCCGCGCAAATCCAGAGCTTGCGCAAGCAAGCGGCGGATTTGTGAGGGAAGCGAAAGTCGCGCCTTTCGCTTCCCGTCAAGCAAAAAGTCCATGGACGGACTTTTTGCGATGGGATCAAGCCTTCAATGCGTCCCAGAACATCAGGCCGCCAATGGCCACGAGCAGCAGGCTGAAGGCCTGTTGCAGTCGCGCCACGGGCAGGCGGTGCAGCAGCCAGTGGCCGGCCAGGCTGCCGGCCATCGCCAACAGCGCGATGACGGCGAGCGGTTCCGGTTGCAGCGCGATGGCGCCCAGGTAGCCCGCACCCGCCGCCACGGCGTTGACGGTGATGAGCAGCAGCGAATGCGCCACCGCCAGCCGGTAGTCCGGCACGCCGAGCCAGAGCAGCGCCGGCACCATCAGAAAGCCGCCGCCCACGCCGAGCACGCCTGTCACCACGCCCAGCGCCACGCCGGTGATCAGCGTGCGGACGCAGCGGCAGATGGCGCCGCCGCCGGCTTCCGCCGGTTTCGGACGGTGCATCCACCAGGCCACGAACCAGGTCAGCGCGCCGAAGATGGCGCTCTGCATGGCGGCCGGCATGGCCAGCCCCAGCCGCGCGCCCAGCCAGCCGCCGAGCAGGCCGCCGGCGGCGAACCAGGCCAGCAGCCGGTAGTTGAGCCGCCGCCAGGCATGCTGGCGAATGAGCGCCGCCAGACTCACGGCGGCGACGATCCACAGGCTGGAGGCCACGGCCTCCTTGATGGGCATGTGCAGCAGGTGCGTGAGCAGCGGCACCGTGGTCATGCCGCCGCCGGCGCCGAACAAGGCCAGCAGCACCCCGATCAGCGGCGCCAGCAGCCATGCCAGCGGGCTCATGCAACCGCGCGGTCGCGCCGCGGGGTTTTAGCCGGGCCATGTCGCGGGGCGCCATTCATGTTCCCCGTCATGCCGCCTGGCGTTCGCCGCAGGCGCGGTTGGCCGGCACCGCCTCGTCAATGCGGCGGGGCTTGGGCAGATTCAGCTCCTTCATGAACCGGATGAATGCGTCCCGATCCAGTCGCAGCCGGGGATTGTTCCGCTTCTCCTTGCCGATGGTGCTGCGCGTGCGTCCCTCGTAGTCGTGGCCGGGCCAGACGATGGTGTCATCGGGCAGCGCGAACAGCTTGCCGGTGATGGAGTCGTAGAGCTGGCCCGCGTCGCCGCCCTGGAAGTCCGTGCGCCCGCACTTGCCGATGAGCAGCGCATCGCCGGTGAACACGTTGCCGTCCACGACATAGGACAGGCAGGTGGGCGTGTGGCCCGGCGTCTCCAGCACGCGGATGGCGATGTCGCCCACATGGATGATGGCGCCCTCGCGCAGCATCAGGTCGGCGCAGCCGACGCCGGCATGCACGGATAGCCCCGTGTTGCAGCCGGTGCGGCGGCGCAGCGCGCCCGCGCCGGTGACGTGGTCGGCGTGGACGTGCGTGTCCAGCGCATAGGCCAGTTTCAGTCCGCGTTTTTCCAGCAGCGCCAGGTATTCGTCCACCCGCTCCAGCACGGGGTCGATCAGCACGGCCTCGCGCGTGGCCTCATCGGCCAGCAGGTAGGTGTAGGTGCAGGAGTCCTCGTCGAACAGTTGCTC
The DNA here is from genome assembly GCA_027035825.1 of Mariprofundaceae bacterium. Lineage (GTDB taxonomy): Bacteria > Pseudomonadota > Zetaproteobacteria > Mariprofundales > Mariprofundaceae > JALVTX01. The sequence goes on along the minus strand of JALVTX010000094.1, from coordinate 2,809 downwards.
GAAGATCATGCCGTTTCTCCTTCGCCCTGTCGGGATTCGCGCCGCGCCTCGTCCACGGCCTTGCGGTTCCAGGGCATCAGGCCCAGCAACTTGGCCATGCCGCAGAAGCCGGTGGCGCCGGAGACGGTGAGCCCCGCGCCGACGAGGGCGGCCAGCCAGGCCATCCGCGGTTCCCAGAACAGCGCGCCCAGGCTGCCGGCCAGGGCCATCAGGCCCGCCACCAGGTGCACCTGCCGCATGATGGGAAACATGCCGCGGGTGCGGGTCACCGGCAGGCCGGCATCCTTCCAGGCCAGCAGGCCGCCCATCACGTTGATGGGGTTTTGGTAGCCGCGTTCGCGCAGGAACTGCTGCGCCATCGCCGAGCGGCGGCCCGAGCGGCAGATCAGGTATATCTCGGCCTCGCGGGGCAGGTCGAGCTGCTCGATGAACTCGTTGGGATGGTTGCGCAGGCGCGGCACGTCCGGGCGCTCCGAGGCGTACTCGGCCGGCGTGCGCACGTCCACCAGGTATTCGACCTGGCCTGAACGCACGCGCTCGAACAGTTCCTGGACGGTGATTTGCATGCGTCAGCCTCCTGTCATCGCCGCGGACTCGCCGGCGAGGGCGCTATCATGCCGGAACCGCCCGGGATGGGGGAGACGGACGCGGCCAGCATCCAGGGGAGGGGAGGGAGGACGACCGCGTCCGTCATGGGGTGAGCGTGGGATGGTTTCATCCCTGATCGCAGCAGGACTTCATGCCCAGCTTCTTCAGGATCGTTTCCATCAGGCACCAGCGGGTGATGCCGGACTGGAACAGGTTCGCGCCGACGAACAGCGTGAACCACAGCCAGGTCGGGTGGGCGAGATCCACGCCGTTGTAGACGTGGGCGAGCGCCACCGAAAGCATGATGAAGAATCCCGCGATGATGCGAATGGCTCGATTGGTGTTCATGATTGAGCGCCTCCTTGCTTTTGGGGTTCGGGAACCGGGCAGGACTCGTCCGGCGGGAAGGGCTTGTCCTTCTGCCACAGGTAGTAGATCAGCGGCACGATGAACAGCGTCAGCGCCGTGGACGCGAACGTGCCGAAGGCCATGGACACGCCCAAGCCGCCAAACACCGGATCGGAAATCATGATGGACGTGCCGGCAATCACCGCCAGCGCCGTCAGCAGGATAGGCCGCGCCCGCACCGCGCCGGCTTCCAGCACCGCGTCCTTCACCGAGTGGCCGCGCCGGCGGTAGTCGAGGATGAAATCGATGAGCAGCGTGGAGTTGCGCACCACGATGCCCGCCAGCGCGATCATGCCGATCATCGAGGTGGCGGTGAACGGCTGGCCGGTGATGAGGTGGCCGGGGAAGATGCCGATCATCGTCAGCGCCGTCGGCGCCATCACCAGCATCGGCAGCAGGAACTGCCCGTAGTACGCCACCATCAGCAGGTAGATCATCACCAGGGCGACGATGAAGGCCGCGCCGAGGTCGCGGAACACGTCCAGCGTCAGCCGCATCTCGCCGTCCCACAAGAGCTGGTAGCCGAAGGTGTCGTCCGGCTGCGTGCGGGTGAATCGCATGCCGCCGGTCGTGAGTTTCGCGCCGGGCAGCAGTTCCTTGCCATCCAGCTTCTTGTCCATGTCCAGCAGCGAATAGACCTGCGAACCGACCTTGGGCTCGCCGGAAACGTAGGCGACGTCATGGCCGTCCTTGGTGAACAGCGGCGGCGGCACGACATCGTCCACCCAGCGGGCGATGGCCGACAGCGGCACCGGCCCCTGACGCCCCGCGACATAGATGCGGTCGAGATCGGACGGGCGCACCCGCATTTCACGCGGCATGCGCACGCGGATGAGCACCGGGTGGCGCTCCGTGGCCACGTGCACCGCGCCGATGGAAAAGCCGCTCAGGAAATCATGCAGCGCCCGCGCCACCTGCGCCGTGGCCACGCCCAGCCGCGCCGCCTTCTCGCGGTTGATGGACAGCCTGAGTTCCTTTTGCGCATCGCCCACCGAGTCGTCCACGTCCACCACGTCCCAGGTGTGCTCGAAGACGCCCCGCACCTTCTTGGCGAGCTGGTTGCGCACGGCATCGTCCGGGCCGTAGATCTCGGCCAGCAGCGTGGCCCGCACCGGCGGCCCTGGCGGGTCTTCCACCAGCTTGATGTTGGCCTCGGGATGGCGCGCGCGCACGGGCTTCAGCCAGTCGCGCAGCTCCAGCACGATGGCGTCGGAGTGAATCGTCCGTTCCTCCTTGCGCACGAGGTTGACGCGGATCTCGGCCAGGTGCGGCCCCTGGCGCAGCACCGCGCCCCGCAGCATGCCGTTGAAGTCGATCGGTCCGGCCTGGCCGACGAAGGTTTCGTAGTCGGTGACCATCGGGTGGCGGCGCACCACGTCCGCCACTTCGCGCGCCACGGCGTCGGTGGCCTCCAGCGGCGTGCCCTCGGGCATGTCAATGGTGATGTTGAACGTGTTCTTGTTGCCCTTGGGCAGCATCTTCAGCTCCACCGTGCCGGGCGTGAGCGGGCCGCCCACGCCGGACGGCCGCACGAACTGCCAGGCCGGCTCCCACATCGCGAACGCGAACATCAGCGCCACCGCGATCCACAGCGTCCGACGGCGTTTGCCGTCCTCCAGAAGCGGCCGGGCCAGCCGCGTGTAGGTGCGGTGCACCCAGTCCTTCGGCTGCGCGTCCAGCTCCTCTAGCGTCGGCGAGGTTTCCTTGCAGGGCATCCAGCGCTGGGCGATCCACGGCGTGAACATGTAGGCAATCACCAGCGAGGCGGCCATCGCCACCGGCGCGTTGAACGGAATCGGCCCCATGTACGGCC
>JALVTX010000093.1 GCA_027035825.1 Mariprofundaceae bacterium | reverse complement strand
AGCCCGTGGCTGGTGGCCGAGGCCGACGAGAGCGATGGCTCCTTCCTGCGGCTGGCCCCGACGATGGCCGTGGTCAGCAACATCGACCCGGAGCACCTCGACCATTACGGCGATTTCGCCCGCCTGCTGGAGGCCTTCCGCCAGTTCGTCGCCAGCGTGCCGTTCTATGGCCGCGTGGTGCTGCACCACGAGCACCCGAACGTGGCGCTGCTGCGCGACGAGCTGCACCGGCCGACGGTGACCTATGGCCGCAGCCCGCAGGCCGACTTGCACATCCTGGACAGCCGCCCCGAGGCCTGCGACGACGGCCGGCCGGGCCAGCGCTTCGCGGTGGGGCTGGCCGGCGGTGGGGAGCTGGGCGAGTTCTTCCTGCCCATGCCGGGCGGCCACAATGCCGAGAACGCGCTGGCGGCGATGGCCGTGTTGCGCGAGCTGGGCGTGGACACGGGGACGATCGCCCGTGCGCTGGCTTCGTTTTCGGGCATCCAGCGCCGCTTCCAGTGCGCGCGCGCGGGTTCCGGCATGCTGGTGGACGACTACGCCCATCACCCGCGCGAGATCATGGCCACGCTGGCCACGGCGCGCGCCTGCTGGCCGGGAGAGCCGCTGGCGGTGCTGTTCCAGCCGCACCGCTACACGCGCAGCCGCGATCTGATGGACGAGTTCCTGGGCGCGTTCGACGAGGCGGCCGAGGTGGCGTTGCTGCCGATCTATGCCGCCGGCGAGGCGCCCATCGCGGGCGTGACGCACGAGGCGATGGCGGCCGGCATGCGTCAGCGCGGTCACCGTCACGTGACGGCGCTGGCGGACATGGACGAGGGGCGCGAACTGGCCCGACGCCTGCTGGCGGACGGGCGCGTGGTGCTGCTCCTGGGCGCGGGCTCCATCGGCGGCCTGGCGGCGGAGCTGCGGGATGCGCGGGAGGCCGGGGCATGAGCGGCTGGCAGCGTGAACTGGCCGCTCTCGGCGAGCTGCGGGCCGACGAGCCCCTGGCGCGGCATGTGACGCTGGGCGTGGGCGGCCCGGCGCGCTGGTTTTTCCGCCCCGGCGATCGCGCGGCGCTGGTCGCGGCGATGCGGCTGGTGCCGGCGGACGTGCCGATCCTGCCCCTAGGGCGCGGCAGCAACCTGTTGCCGCCGGACGAGGGGTTCCCGGGGCTGGTGCTGGACATGGGCGAGCTGGCGAACTTGCGCGTGGCGGGGCGGGAGATCGAGGCCGAGGCGGGCGTGCGCATGGGGCGGCTGGCCCGCGCCGCGGCCGAGGCGGGGCTGGCCGGGCTGGAATTCATGGCCACGGTGCCGGGCGACGTCGGCGGCGGCGTGGCGATGAATGCCGGCGCCTTTGGCCAGGAGGTGGCGGACACGCTGCAATGGGCGGAGGTCGTGCTGCGCGGCGGCGAGACGCGGCGGCTGGACGCCCGGGAACTGGACATGGGCTACCGGCGCGCGCGGCTGCCGGACGGGGCGCTGGTGATGGCGGCGGGCTTCGCGCTGACCTGCGATGCGCCGGAGGCCATCCGCGAGCGGATGCGCTCGATGCGCCAGCGCCGGGGCGCCACGCAGCCGCTGGCGCAGCCGAACTGCGGCTCGGTGTTCAAGAACCCGGATGGCGATTACGCGGCGCGGCTCATCGAGGCGGCGGGGCTGAAGGGCCTGTGCATCGGCGGGGCGCGCATCTCGGAGGTGCACGCGAACTTCATCGTCAACGAGGGTGGCGCCACCAGCGCCGACGTGAGGGCGCTGATTGCACGCGCGCAGGCCGAGGTGGCGGCGCGATTTGGCGTGCGGCTGGAGCCGGAGGTGCGGATTCTGGAGGGGCGGTCATGAGCCGGGCCGGGCGCGTGGGCGTGCTGATGGGCGGCGTTTCCAGCGAGCGCGAGATTTCGCTGCGCTCGGGGCAGGCCGTGCTGGATGCGCTGCGGGCAGGGGGCGTGGACGCCTTCGGCCTCGACCTGCGCGAGGACTGGGTGGCGGCCATCCGCGAGGCCCGCATGGACACGGCCTTCATCGCCCTGCACGGGCGCTGGGGCGAGGACGGCGCGGTGCAGGGGCTGCTGGAGATCATGCGCATCCCCTACACCGGCTCGGGCGTGCTGGCCTCGGCGCTGTGCATGCACAAGCGGCTGTGCAAGGCGGTGCTGGCGCAGGCGGGGCTGAAGACGCCGGTGGACATTCCCGTCGGCGAGAACGGGCCCGTTCGCTACCCGG
>JALVTX010000092.1 GCA_027035825.1 Mariprofundaceae bacterium | reverse complement strand
GAACTGAGCCGCACCCCGGGCGAGATCACCTACGGCCTGGAGCGGCTGGCCATGTATCTGCAGGGGGTGGAGAACGTGTTCGATCTCGCATGGGTGAAGACCGACGACGGCGAAACCGTCCGCTATGGCGACGTCTTCCACCGCAACGAGGTGGAGTTTTCCGCCTACAACTTCGACGCCGCCAACGTGGACTGGCTCCAGACCCAGTTCGACCGCGCCGAGGATGAATGCCGCAGCCTGGTGGAACAGAACCTCACGCTGCCGGCCTACGAGGAAGTCATCAAGGCCAGCCACGCCTTCAACCTGCTGGACGCGCGCGGAGCCATCTCGGTGGCCGAGCGGCAGCGCTTCATCGGTCGCGTGCGGGCGATGGCGCGCACCGTGGCCCATGCGTGGGCGGGAGAAGAGGCATGAGCGCCGCGCCGCTGCTGATCGAAATCGGCGTCGAGGAAATGCCGGCGGGCGTGGCGCCACGCTTGGGCGAGGCGCTGCGCGAGGCCGTAACCGGGCTCTTGGGCGATGCGGACGTGGGGCACGCGCCGCTTGCGCTGGGCGTGACGCCGCGCCGGCTGCTGCTGCACGCGCCCTCCTGCGAGCCAATGCAGCCCGACCGCGAGGACATCGTCTGGGGGCCGCCGGAGCGGGTGGCGTTCGCGGATGGCCAGCCCACGAAGGCGGCCCATGGCTTCGCTCGCAAGGCCGGCCTGCCGATGGATGCCTTCACGCTGGAAGACAAGGGCGACGGCAAGGGGCGCTACATGAAGGCCGTGCGCCACGTGCCCGGTGAACCGACGCGCGACATCATCGCCCGCGCCATGCCGGACATCCTGCGCCGCCTGCCCAGCCCCAAGCAGATGAAGTGGCAGGACGGCGAGGCGCGCGGCGACGCCTTCATCCGCCCCGTGCGCTGGATCGTGGCGCGACTGGGCGAGGGCGTGATCCCGTTCTCCTTCGCCGGCGTAGAATCGGGCAAGGTTTCATGCGGCCATCGCGTGCATGGTTCCACTGGCGAGCTGGACGCGAACGATCCGTTCGGCTGGCTGCGCGGCCAGTTCGTGGAGGCCAACCGCGAGGCGCGAAGGGCGCGCATCGCCGAGGGCCTCAAGCAGGCCTGCCGGGAGGCGGGCGTGACGCTGGTGGAGGATGCGGCGCTGCTCGATGAGGTGACCGATCTGACCGAGTGGCCGGTGATCGTCACCGGTCGGTACGACGAGCGCTACCTGGCGCTGCCGGACGAGGTTGCGCGCATCGAGCTCAAGCACCACCAGCGCTGCTTCACCACGCGCCGGACGGACGGCGCGACCAGCCCCGTGTTCCTGGCCGTGGCCAACATCGAATCGAAACGCCCCGAGGTGGTGGCGCATGGCAACGAGCGCGTGGTCAACGCGCGGCTGGCGGACGCGATGTTCTATTTCGAGCGCGACCCGAAGCAGTCGCTGGAATCTCGCGTGGAGCAGCTTTCGCAGGTCGTTTTCCAGGACGGCCTGGGCATGGTGGGCGACCAGGTGCGGCGCCTGCGCGGCTTCGTGCTGGACAACGCCGCGCGCCTGCACGTGGATGCCGCCGACGCGCAGCGCGCGGCCTACCTGTGCAAGTCCGACCTGACCACCGGCCTGGTGGGCGAATTCCCCGAGTTGCAGGGCTACATGGGCGGCATCTACGCGCGCATGGACGGCGAGAGCGAGGCCGTCGCCCAGGGCATCGCCGAGCACTACATGCCGGAGGGCGCGGCCGACGCCCTGCCCGAATCGCCCATCGCCCGCGCCATCGGCATTGCCGAGCGGGCGGACAAGCTGCTGGGATATTTCCACCTGGGGCGCACCCCCACGGCCAGCGCCGACCCCTTCGGCCTGCGTCGCGCGGCCATCGGCCTGGTGCGCCTGCTCGCGGACGAGTCCCACCCCGTGGACATGTCGCTGCCCGACGTGCTGGCCGAGGCCGCCAAGCAATGGAACCAGCAGCGCGTGACCATCGCCATCAGTCCCGAGACGCAGGAGCAGGTGCGACAATTCATCCGCGACCGCTACCTGGGGCTTGCCGACCGCTTCGGCATCTCGCGCTCGGCGCTGAATGCCGTCATGGAGGCGCAGCAGAAGCTGCCGCTCTACCGGCACCTGGCCATCGCGCGCATGCTGACCGGCTTCACCGATTCCGAAACGGGGCAGGCCGTGGTCGCCGCCAACAAGCGCATCGCCAACATCCTGAAGAAGGCCGGGGACGCGATCCCCGATGCGATGGACGAGGCCCTGCTTTCCGACCCGGCCGAGCAGGCGCTGCACCAGGCCCTGCTCCAGGCCGAGGCCGCCTTCCCCGAGGAGCCCAGCGCGCAACTGGAGACGCTGGCGGCCCTGCGCGCGCCGGTGGATCGCTTCTTCGACGAGGTGATGGTGATGTGCGAGGACGCGGCGCGCCGGAACAACCGGCTGGCGCTCTTGGCCCGCCTGCGCCGGCTGTTCCTGCGCGTGGCGGATTTCTCCCGACTGTAGCATCACGGACACGCCATGGATGGCAGCCAGCTCGCCGATACGGTGATGCGCCTGATGGCGGCCTGGCTGCTTCTGGCCGGCGCTTCCCTGTGGGCCTGGCGGGCCCACGTGGGACTGTCCCGCCGCATGCTCATCGCTTCCCTGCGCGGGCTGGCGCAACTGTTGGCGCTGGCCTTCGTGCTGCACTGGGTGTTCGACATCCGCGCCCACTGGGCGCAGGCGCTGCTGGTGGCCGGATTCTGCGTGCTGGCCGCGCGCACCAGCGCCGGGCACCATGCGCGCCCCGGCCCTGCCTGGCTGGCCGCCAGTCTCGGCCTGCTCGCGGCCTGCTCGCTGACGCTGCCGTGGCTTGCCGTCACTGGAGCCATCCACGCCGATACCCGCACGCTGATTCCCCTGGGCAGCATGGTGGCGGCCAATGGCATGAACGCCGTTTCTATCATGTTCGAACGCATCGCCAGCAGCGACAGGGCCGAGGATGGCCTGCGGCTGGCGATGATTCCCACCGTGGACACGCTGCGCGTGGTGGGACTGGTGCACATGCCGGGCATCTTCGTGGGCATGACCCTGGCCGGCAGCCCGCCGCTGGCCGCCGCCAGCGCCCAGCTCGTGGTGCTCTACATGGTGGTGACTTCCAGTTTCACCGCCTGCATGGTTAGTCTTGCGGTGATGAAACGGCTGGAGCAACGCGCGGCATGCGCCTGAAGCGGATTGAGCTGTCCGGGTTCAAGTCCTTCGTGGACCCGGTGAAGATCGACCTGGCCGACGGCGTCACCGCCATCGTCGGCCCCAACGGCTCCGGCAAGTCGAACATCGTGGACGCGATTCGCTGGGTGCTGGGCGAGCACTCGGCGCGGCACCTGCGGGGCAATGTCATGGACGATCTCATCTTCCAGGGCTCGGAAACGCGCCCGCCCGTCGGCGTTTGCGACGTGGAGCTGACCTTCGCCGTGGAGCCCGGCCGCCTCTCGCCGCCCTATCACGAACTGGACGAAATCCGCGTGCGCCGCCGCCTCACCCGCGAAGGCGGCTCGGACGCCTTCATCAACGGCAAGGCGGCTCGGCTGAAGGACGTCGTGGACTTGTTCCTGGACACCGGCGTGTCCACCCGCGCCTATGCCATCATCGAGCAGGGCGCGATTGCCCGGATGATTTCCTCCAAGCCGGAGGAGCGCCGCGCCATCCTGGAGGAAGCCGCCGGCGTCATGAAATATCGCGCCCGCCGTCGCGAGGCCGAGTTGAAGATGAACCACACGCGGCAGAATCTGGAGCGCGTCGCCGATCTGCTGGAGGAAGTGCGCACCCAGTGCCGCAGCCTCAAGCAGCAGGCCTCCCGCGCCGAGCGCTTCAAGAAGATGCAGCAGGAATGGGAGGGCGCGCAGGCGCTGGCGCTCGGCATCCGCTATCGCCGGCATGCGGCGCGTTGCCGCGAGATGGAATCCGCCCTCTCGGACAGCCGGGCGGCCGAGGAGCAGCAGGCCGCGGCCCTGGCCGCCGCCGAACGCGCGCTGCATGAGGCGCGCGAGCGGCTGGTGGCGCACGAGGAGGAGGCCCAGCGGGCGCAGGATGCGCTCAGGCAGGCGGAACAGGAGCGGGCCGAACTGCAACGGCAGGCCGAGCGCCAGGCCGGGGAACGGCGGCTCCTGGCCGAGCGCGAGCAGGCCATGCACCAGCGCATCCGCGAGGCGGGCGAGCGCATCGCGCAACTGGAGCGCGAGCTGGCCGAGCAGCAACGCAAGCTCGAAGCCGAGGACGACGCGGCGCTGGCCCAGGCGCTGGCGGAAGCCCAAGAGGCCGAGGAAGCCGCCCGCCGCGAGCACGACCAGGCGCGGACGGCACGCGACGCGGCACTGGCCGAGTTCGAGCGCATCCGCAACCAGCGCGAACAGGCCGAACGGCAGAAGCAGGCGGCGGCCCAGGCGCTGGAGCGACTGACCGCGCGCGCCGCCGCCCTTGAGGCGCAGCGCGGCGAGCTGGATGCGCGCATCCGCGACGCCGACGACGCCCTCGCGCGGCTGACCAGCGAGGCCGGCAAGCTGCGGGCGCGCCGGGAACAGGCGGAGTCCGAACTGGAAGCGGCGCAACAGCGGCTGGACGATCTGCGCGCGCGGCTGGCCGAGGCCGAATCGGCGCTGGATGAGCAACTGGGCGAAACGCGGAGCCTGCGCGGCGAGATTCAGGAGCTGGAAGCGCGGGCGCGCAACCGCGACATCCCCGAGACGCTGGTGGAGCGGCTGCGCGAGGCCGGCGCCACCTGGGTGGACGAGGCCTTGCAGGCGCCGGAGGGGCTGGAACGCGCCGTCGTCGCGGCGCTGCGCGCCGAGGGCGGCAATGCCCGCGTTCCGCCCTCCGCCCTGCCGGCGCTGCTGGCCATCCTGGGCGAAACGGGGGATGCGCCGGTGGCCGTCCATGCGGGCGAGGCAGCGGCCGTCGCTGGCAGCCTGGCCGACGCCCTGGAGCTGGGCGACGATCACCCCCTGCGGCCGGTGTTCGGCGACGTGCTGCTGGTGGAGCACATCGCCGATGCGCCCGACGCCCTCAAGGCCCGGCCGGACGCGAGCGCGGCCGTCAGCCGCGATGGCTGGCGCATGGAGGCCTCGGGCTGGCTGACGCCCCCGGCGCACGAAGCCGGCGCGCGGCGACTGGCGGCGCGGCGCGAGCTGGCGCGCAAGCGCGGCCTGCTGGCCAGGGCCGAGGCGGAGCTGACCCGGCGGCGGGACGCCGTGCAGGCCATCGAGGCCGAACTCACGGCCCAGCAGCAGGCATGGCAGGCGGCGCACCTGGCGCTGACGGAAGCGCAAAGCGCCGCAAGCAATGCCGAGGCGACGCTGCAACGCACCACGGAGGAGCTTGAAGCGCTGACCGCGCGGCGGCATCGCCTGGCGAGCGAACTGGAGGACATTGCCGCCGAGCGGGCGCACTGGGATGAGCGGCAGGCGGGCGAGGACGCGCCCGACCCCGAGCAACTGGCCGGGGCCGAGCGCCGCCTGAACGAATGCAACGCGGCCGAGGCGCGCGCCCGGCAGGCGCTCGACCAACGCAAGAACAGCCGCGCGGCGGCCGAGCAGGCGCTGGCGCTGCACCGGCAGGCGATGGAGGCCGTGCGGCGCGAGTGCCGGCGGCTGGAGGAGGAAGCCGCGCGTCTCGCCCAACGCCGCGAGCAGGACAAAGCGGCGCTGGCGGACGTGCTGCGCGAGGAGGAAGCCGCCGCGGCGCACGAGGAGCTGGACGCCCGGCTCGCCCGCGCGGCCGAAACCGTGGAGCGCCTGCACCGCGAGATGAACGAGGTTCGCAAGCAAGGCCATGAACTCCAGCAGGCCGCGCACCAGGCCGAGCGCGCGGAGCGCGAGGCCCGGGCAGCCCGGCAGGCGGCGGCGGAAACCCGTCAGCAACGCGAAATCGCGCTCGCCGCCGAAACGGCCCGCTTGCAGGACATGGAGGCTGAAATCCGCCAGCGCTGCAACGAGGACGCGGCCAGCCTGCTGGCGCGGCTGGAGGAAGCCGGCGAGGAGCTGGACGAGGAGGCGGCGCTGCGCCGCGCGGCGGAGCTGGAAGAGCGGCTGGGCCGCTTCGGGCCCGTCAACCTGCTGGCCATCGAGGAATACGAGCAGGCGGCCGAGCGCGAGCAGTTCCTCTCCGAGCAGTGCGCCGACCTGGAATCCAGCCTCGCCACGCTGGAGGACACCATCGCCCGCATTGACCGCACCACGCGCCAGCGGTTCATGGAAGCCTTCGAGCAGGTAAACGCCCGCTTCCGCGAAACCTTTCCCCGGCTCTTCGGCGGCGGCCGCGCCGAGCTGCGGCTGGATTCGGATGACGTTCAAACGGCCGGCGTGGAGGTCATCGCGCAACCGCCCGGCAAGCGTCTTCAGGACATCGACCTGCTCTCCGGCGGCGAGAAGGCGCTCACGGCCGTGGCGCTGGTGTTTTCCATCTTCCGGCTCAAGCCCGCGCCATTCTGCGTGCTGGACGAGGTGGACGCGCCGCTGGACGACGCCAACGTGGGCCGCTTCGGCGAGATGGTGCGCGAGTTTGCCGACCAGGTGCAGTTCCTGGCCATCACGCACAACAAGGTCACCATGCAGATGGCCAACCGCATCATCGGCGTGTCCATGCCCGAGCCGGGCGTGTCGCGCATCGTGGGCGTGGATCTGGACACCATGGAGGAGGAACTGCAAGCCGCCGGCTGAATTTGCCAGGCCGGACAATCGAAAGGGTTTCAGGGAAGCGGTGTTCCCTGAAGATTCCAATCCTCATTTTTGCTCATGCAACCGGAGGCTTCGCGTGCTTGGGGCGAAATGCCTGGCATTGCTCCAAATCCGTTTCGAGATACGGCCCGCCGATCAAATCAATGCAATAAGGCACGGCCGGGAACACGGCGTTCAGGCAATCCTCGATGGCCGAAGGCTTGCCCGGCAGGTTGATGATGAGGCACGCTCCGCGAATCCCCGCCGTCTGCCGCGAGAGGATGGCGGTCGGCACGAATTTCAGCGATTCCTGACGCATCAGCTCGCCGAAGCCGGGCAGCATCTTTTCGCACACCTCCTCGGTGGCTTCCGGGGTCACGTCGCGCGGCGCGGGGCCGGTTCCGCCCGTCGTGACCACGAGGCAGCAGCCGGCCTCGTCGGCCAGCTCCCGCAGCACCTGCTCGATGGCGTGCCGCTCGTCGGGAACGAGCCGGGATACGGCCTCCCAGGGCGAGGTCAGCACGCGCGCAAACCACGCGCGCATCGCCGGCCCGCCCAGATCCTCGTATTCGCCGCGGCTTGCGCGGTCGGACACGGTCACGAACCCGATTCTTGCCTTCTCCCGGCTCATATCCCGGCCTCCTTCGCCCACGCCATGTCATCCAGCAGCTGGACGGTCACCGTCGCGCCCTCGGGCAGCGCCTCGACCTCCTCGGGAACGACGATGAAGCCATCGGCCTCGGCCATCGAGCGCAGCACCCCGCTGCCCTGCGCGCCCGTGGACTCGGCCACGAACCCGCCGGAGGCGTCCCGATGGATGCGCGCGCGGACGAAGTGCATGCGCCCGGCGCGGTCGCGCAAGGGGTGTGCGAGCCTCGCTTCTGCCGTCTGCCGGAACAGGCGCCGGTGACCCATCATGCACCGCAGGGCCGGGGCGGCGAATTGCTCGAAGCAGACCATGCTGGACACCGGGTTCCCCGGCAGCCCGAACACGCATTGCCCCTCCGGCCCCGTGCCAAAGGCCAATGGATGACCGGGCCGCATCGCCACGCGCCAGAAGTGCATCGTGATGCCGAGCGATTTCAGCACGGGACGCACGAAGTCGTGATGGCCGACGGATACGCCGCCGGAGGCAAGCAACACGTCGCTGTTCAGCCCCTCGGCGAGCTTCGCCTTCAACTCGATGGGATTGTCGCGCGCGATCCCGAGAAGCCGGGCCTCGATGCCCAGGGCCTTGCACTGGGCATACAGCGCGTGGCTGTTGGCGTCGGGCACCTTCGTTTCGTCCAGCGGCTCGTCCAGCGCCTCCAGCTCGTCGCCCGTGGCCAGGATCGCCACTTTGGGCCGCCCGAACACCGTCGCCTCGCGGCACTTCACCATCGCCAGCAGCGCCAGCACGCCGGGCGTGATGGTCGCGCCGGCCCGCACCGCCACGCGGCCGCGCATCAGGTTCTCGCCCTTCGGGCGAATGTTCGCGCCCGGCTCCGGCGCCTTCAGGATGCGAACGCGATGCTCCGCCGGCTCCTCCGTGTCCTCCACGCGCACCACGGTGTCCGCCCCTGCCGGCACGGGCGCGCCGGTCATGATGCGCGCGGCCTTGCCCGGGAGCACCTTCACCCAGGGCATGTGCCCGGCTCGAATGTCGTCCACCACGTCCAGCTCGCGGGGGCCATCCCGCAAATCGGCATGGCGCACCGCGTAGCCGTCCATCGCGGAGACATCGAACGGCGGATGATTCCGGTTCGAGATCACGTCCTCGGCCAGCACGCGCCCCAGGCTTTCGTGCAGCGGCACGCGCTCTCGGCCCGCCGGCCGGACGCGCTCCAGGATGCAGGCTTGCGCCTCGGCAACCGTCAAATAGCTCCTCATCGGCATCGCTCCTCGAACCTCGCCTTCGCCCACCGCAGCGCATCGGGCGTGTCGATGTCCATCAGCTCGTGCCCGAACCCCCGACGCCACTCGGATTCCGGCACTAGGCGGGCATCCAGATCGTCCAAGAGCCCCATCAGGCTGAACGCGCGCCGCTCGATGCGGTGCCGCACCGCCGGCAAGGCATCCCGCGAATAGAACGCGACCAGAGGCTGCGGCACGCCCCGCCACACCGGCGCCACGGCCTGCCGACCATCGCGCGCACGTGCCAGACGCCCGATCAGCGCGCGGGAAACGAACGGCATGTCGCAGGCGAGCACGAACAGCCACGGCGTCTTCGCCCACGCGAGCGCCGCGGCCACACCCGCGATCGGCCCCTCGCCCCCCGGCGCGTCCGGCACCTGGGCGCAATCCAGCCCCGCGCGCGGCGCGCGCACGCCGACGAACACCTCGGCGAACAGCGGACGCACGATGTCCAGCGTGCGATCCAGCAGGGTGCGACCGACCAGCTTCACGCCGGCCTTGTCCCTGCCCATGCGCCGGGAACGTCCTCCGCAGAGGACGACGGCCGCGGCATCCCGGATCATCGCGCCCCTCATGGCCGCGTCTCCTTTATCCAACGGCGGATGAACGCGGCGGCGGCTTCGGCATCGTTCAGATCCAGCACCGGCACCTCGGCCGCCACCGTCGGATCGTCGGCGGCCACCGCCACGAGGCCGTCATTCACGCATGGGCGACGCCCCACCCCCGTTCGCACCACCTCGATCTTCGCGCCCGGCATGGATGAAAAGCCCTCCGCCAGCACCAGATCGGCGTCGGGAAACCAGCGAGCGGCAAGGCTTGCGGGCGAGGCTTGCGGGGGCGTGGCGCGCACGAGCCGCATGTGCGCGGGGCCGACGAGCAACGTGCCGTGCGCCCCGGCCTCGAAGTGCCGCCACGAATCCTTGCCCGGCACGTCGGGCTCGAAGCCGTGATGGGCGTGCTTGATGGTCGCCACGCGCAGACCGCATTCAGCGAGCCGTGGCAGCAGG
>JALVTX010000091.1 GCA_027035825.1 Mariprofundaceae bacterium | reverse complement strand
GGCCGCATGGACGTGGTGGCCGGCCTTTACCAGCAGGGCATTGATCTGTGGCTGGGCGGCGAGGGCGGGTGGCGCGCCCGGAAGGTGGCGGATGCCGGCACCTGGGGCACGCTGCGCGTTGGCGACATGGACGGCGACGGCAAGCGCGAGCTGGTGGCGGCCTCGCGCGATGGCCGGGGCTTGGGGCTGTGGCGCTGGCGCGGCGGGGAGAACGGCAAGTTCGCGCCCCTGAAGGGATGGTTGCCCGACCACGGCGTGTATGCGGACGTGGATCTCGGCGACGTGTTGGGCCGGCATGCGCTGGACGTTGCGGCCGTGCGCGCCGACGGCGCGGTGGAGGTGTGGTCGCGCGCCACGGCGGCGCGCGAGCCGGCGCGCGCCATCCAAGGCAAGCCCATCGGCAAGACGCTGAAGGTCTATTTTCCGACCGCCTCGGCGGTGGTGGATGCGAGCGATCTCAATGCCCTGGAAGCATGGCTGGTGGCGCTGCAACAGCCGCCGGCGAAATTGGCGTTTCTTGTTCGCGGTCGCGCCGACGTGCGGCCCATCCATACCGAGGTTTTTCCAAACAACGAGGCGCTCTCGCGCGCCCGCGCCGAGGCCGTGGCGGCGCAGCTTCGCAAGCATGGCGTGCCGGCCGGTCAGGTCATCGTCCAGGCGCTGGGCGATAAGGAGCCGCTGCCGCCGGGGCTGGATCCCGCCGCGCTGCGCGAGAATCGCCGGGTGCTGGTGCAGGCCTTTCCATTGCGGGCGGTGCGCCTGCCGGCGGAAGCGCCGGCCATGAGCCATGGCGACTTGTTCCACGTGAGCGAGAACAAGGCGTTCAAGACCATCGATGGCGTGCCCGAATACCGCGTGGGCCCGGGCGACCTGCTGTCCGTGACCTTGTGGCAGGGCGGCGGCAAGGGCGACGAGCACAAGGTGACCGTGCAGGTGGATGGCACAATTTCGCTGCCGTTCTTCGAGGCGGTGAAGGTCGAGGGCATGACGCCGCGCGAGATTGACGATTTCATGACCGAATCGCTGAAGAAGTTCGTGCGCCATCCGCGCGTGGACGTGCTGGTGCTGAAGAAGCGCAGCAAGACCGTCACCATCTTTGGCGAGGTGCGCGACCTGCTGCGCCAGCCCACCGGCCCCGGCACCTATTTCATGGTTGGCAAGGAAACGCTGGTGGATTTCCTGTCCCGCGCCGGCGGCCCGACGAAGGAGGCTGACCTCACCAAGGTCAAGCTGATCCGGCACGGCAAGACCATCATCCTGAACCTGGAGCGGGCCATCAAGCAGGCGGACTGGCGGGAGAACGCCATCATTGATGACGGCGACACCATCTTCATCCCGTCGCTGGCGCAGTCCAAGCGCCGCGTCTACGTGCTGGGGCAGGTGAAGAAGCCGGGCATCGTCGAGTTCACCGGCGAGATCCGGCTGCTGGACGCGGTGTCCAAGAGCGGTGGCTTCGGCGATCACCCGTATTACCCGGACATCCGCGTGATCCGCGCCGATCGCGACCGGCCGCTGATCCTGCCAGTGAACTTCGAGCGGCTGCTGGAGAAGGGAGACCTGACGCAGAACCTGGCGCTGCGGGACAAGGACATCATCATCATTCCGCGCAGCCCGATCGGCAACTGGAACCAGTACATCAAGGACATCACGCCGACCCTGGACTTGCTGCTGTTCAAGCCGCTGACGGCGGCCAGCGAGGTGCAGAACATTCGCCTGCTCCAGCGGACGCTGAGGAAGTAGCGGAGATGGCCAACCCGATTTCCACCGCAGCCGGCTACGAGCTGAACCTGGAGGAATACTGGCAGATCATCCTCCGGCGCCGCTGGGTGATTCTCTTTTGCGCCTTTTCGCTGGGGGTATTCAGCTGGCTGTTCTCGTGGCTGAACCAGCCGCCGCCGCTGTATTCGTCGTCGGCCTCGGTGAAGATCAGCCAGACCACGGATATGACGGGCCTGTTGTTGCAGAACCTGTCCTTCAGCAACGTGGACGACATGAGCACGCAGCTCTCCATCATCACCTCCTATGCGCTGATGGAGCGCGTGGCCAAGCGCATGGGCCTGATCCCGAAGGATCTGAGCAGCGAGCAAATCCGCGCCAACCCGGAATACATGGAGGAAATCCTCGACCTGAAGGGAGACGTGGAGGCCGAGCAGGAGGGCAACAGCGGCATCATCAACATCAAGGTCGTGTCCTCCGATCCGGAGTTCGCCCGCGATCTGGCCCAGGC
>JALVTX010000090.1 GCA_027035825.1 Mariprofundaceae bacterium | reverse complement strand
GCGGGCCTGATCGTGAAGCAAGGCACGCTGATTGATGCGACGGTGGTTCGCTCGTCCCGGAAGGCGCCGCCCAGGGATGAGGAGGCCCGGGACACCTCGGACGAGGAGGCGGGCTGGTGCGCGAAGGATCCGAAGAACCCCGTGCATGGCTTCAAGGCGCACATCGCGGTGGATGAGGGCTCGACCCTGATCCGGCAGGTGGAAACGACGGCGGCGAACGTGCATGACGTGCAAAAGGCATTGGATCTGGTGCAGGGAGACGAACAGACGGTGTATGCGGACAAGGCCTATGACAGCGAACGGTTGCGCCAGGAGCTGGTGCGCGCGGGCATTGGCGACGGCATCCTGCGTCGCAAGAAGCCGAAGAAGCAGCTGAGCGAGGAGGATCGCGCCCACAACAAGCGGTGCGCGGCCATTCGCGCGGCGGTGGAACGCCCCTTTGCCTGGTGGAAGGAACTGTTCGGACTCCGGCGCTGTCGTTACAAGGGGCTGGCCGCCAACCGCGTGCATTTCAACATGCTGGCCATGGCCTACAATCTCAAGCGGGCGCTCGCCCTGAGCGCGGCATGAGCATCGCGCGGGCGACGTGCGCCCTGAAAACGGCAAACAGGCCGTTCAGGGCAGAATTCAGAGGTGAAACGCCTTCCTTCAGGCGCTTCGGAATCAAAAAAATCCGAACCAGCGACCATGCCCGAAAACTCCACAGGTTGTGCAGAGGGTTCCCCGTGTCTTTCCTTGGTGTCTTTGTGCCTTGGTGCTTATCAGATTACCGTCACGCTGAAGCGTGACCTACGATTTCCCGTAGGTTGGATTTCAATCCGACAAAACCGCCAAGATGCCAGGGGAAGCGCACAGGCTTTCTTGGCGTCTTCGTGTTTTTGTTGGTGAAAATCAGTTGCTTGGCGGCTCCAGCAGGTCGCGCAGGGCCTTGCCCGGGTCGGACGCGCGCATCAGCGATTCCCCCACCAGGAAGCCATGCACGCCGGCGGCGTTCATGCGCGCGATGTCCGCATGCGTGGCGATGCCCGACTCGGTGATCACGGTCTTGCCCTCGGGGATGGCCGGCAGCAGATCGAGCGTCGTGGTTAGCGACACGGAGAAGTCGTGCAGGTTGCGGTTGTTGATGCCGATGAGCCGCGTGTCAAGCGCCAGTGCCCGCTCCAGTTCCGCCGCGTCGTGCACCTCCGGCAGCACGGCGAGCCCCATCTCGCGCGCCGCGGCCGCGAGTTCCGCCACCAGCGCATCGTCCACCATGGCCATGATGACGAGAATGGCGTCCGCGCCGATGGCGCGCGCTTCCACCACCTGGTACGGGTCGAGCATGAAATCCTTGCGCAGGATGGGCAGGCCGACGGCCTCGCGGATGGCCGTGACGTAGGCATCGCGCCCTTGGAAATACGGCGCATCCGTGAGCACGGACAGGCAGGTGGCGCCGCCGGCCTCGTAGGCGCGGGCGATGGCCACCGGGTCGAAATCCGGCCGGATGACGCCCTTGCTGGGGCTGGCCTTCTTCACCTCGGCGATGACGGCGTTCTGGCGCGCGCTCGCGCGGGCCGTGAGCGCCCCGGCGAAATCCAGCGGCCGGCGGGCGGATGCCCGCGCCAGGAGCTCCGATTCGGGCACGCGGCGTTTGCAGGCGGCCACGTGCTCGCGCTTGGCGGCGGCGATCTCTTGCAGGATGGAGCTCATGGCTGGGGACCCACCAAGGCGCCAAGACACCAAGGAAAGACATGGAATTTCTTTGTGTCCTGGTGTCTTGATGGTTTCATCGGACTGCTCAACGCGACTGGGTGAAGGCCACGAGCTCGTCGAGCTTCTTCATCGCGCGGCCGGAATCAATGGCCTCGGCGGCCAGCCGCAGCCCCTCGGGGATGCCCTCGGCGGCCCCTGCGACCCAGAGCGCGGCGGCGGCATTGAGCAGCACGATGTCGCGCCCCGGGTTCAGCGCCCCGCCCAGGATCTCGCGCAGGATGGCGGCGTTCTCGGCCGCGTCGCCGCCCTTGAGCATGCAGGCCCTGGCGCGCGGGATGCCAAAGGCCGCCGGATCGATCTCGAAGGGTTGAGGGTCGCGGCCGGCCTCCACCAGCATGGCGTCGGTGACGTCGGTGGTGGTGATTTCGTCCAGCCCGTCGCGGCCGTGCACGACCAGCGCCCGGGTCGCGCCCAGCTCCGCCAGCGCCCGCGCCGCCAGTTCCAGCCGGTCGCGCGCGAACACGCCCATGATCTGGTATTCGGC
>JALVTX010000089.1 GCA_027035825.1 Mariprofundaceae bacterium | reverse complement strand
CGCCAAACGCCCCGCCACGCCCCGGCTCTGGCGGGTGGTGACGCACCGCTTCGTCTGGAAGCAGGCCGCCCGGGAGCTGCACAAGCAACTGGCCGATGCCGGCCTGCCCGTCCGCGTCATTGCCCGCAAGGAGGACGTGGAACTGCACGCCTTCGACGACGCCCGCCTGTTCACACGGCGGGCGGACGCGGTGAAGGCCAGGCAGGCGTGGAAGAACAAGGGTTTCGAGGCCAGCCTCATCCGACCGGACGAGGCGCATTTCGGCGTCGCGCTGGGGCGGCTGTATCTCGCGGCCTACGCGCGCCAGTTGCAGGCGCGGCTGGCGGCCAGCGGCATGCGCTACCGCTACGAGCGACGGCTGGTGCACATCCCCACCTGGCGCTTCACCTTTCCGCCGGCGCCGAAGCCCGCGGCGGAGAAGCTGTGGAACCGGCTCCAGCAGATGGGCGTCGCCGACCCGGTGCTGATGCCGGAACGCCAGTTCCAGTCGCTGTATGGAAAAGCGCCGGCCAAAACGGGCCCGGCCGGGCGTCCTCAGGCCCGGCCCACCAACTCCGCGAAGCGATCGAAGAGATAGTCGGCGTCATGCGGGCCGGGGCTGGCCTCGGGATGATACTGCACCGAGAACACCGGCCGGCCCTTCACGCGCAGCCCTTCCACCGTGCCGTCGAACAGCGACCGGTGCGTGATCTCGACGTGCTCGGGCACGACGTCGTCGGCCACCGCGAAACCGTGGTTCTGGCTGGTGATTTCCACCTTGCCGGTGGTCAGATCCTTGACCGGATGGTTGCCGCCGCGATGGCCGAACTTGAGCTTGAAGGTGGACAGCCCCAGCGCCTGCGACAGCAACTGGTGCCCCATGCAGATGCCGAAGATGGGTACGTCGGCCGCAAGCAGCGCGCGGATGGCGTCCACCGCGTAGCCCACGGCCGCCGGGTCGCCCGGCCCGTTGGAGAGGAAGATGCCATCCGGGTTCATGGCCAGCACATCGGCAGCCGGCGTGTCCGCCGGCACGATGGTCACGCGCATGCCGCGATCCACCAGCTTGCGGAAAATGTTGCGCTTGCAGCCGAAGTCATAGGCCACGACGTGGCGGGTCAGTTCGGGGGTTTCAAAGCGCGCCGCGTCCAGGTCATAGCCGCCCACGTCCCAGGTCTCCACCTGCCCGCGGCTCACCTGCCCGACCAAGTCGCGGCCGCTCAGCCCTGGCCAGTCGCGCGCCATGGCCACGGCGTCCTCCTCGCTGGTGCCGTCGGAGGCGATGACGCCGTTCATCGCGCCGTGATCGCGCAGGTGGCGCACCAGCGCCCGGGTGTCGATGCCGGCAATGCCGACCACGCCGCGCACGGCCAGCCAGTCGGCGAAATCGCCCTCGGCCCGGTAGCTGGAGGTGATGCGCGAAGGCGCGCGCACGATCACGCCGCGCACGGCCACGGCGTCGGACTCCATGTCCACGTCGTTGACGCCCACGTTGCCGATGTGCGGCGTCGTGAAGGTCATGATCTGGTCGGTGTAGGAAGGATCGGTCAGGATTTCCTGGTAGCCGGTCATCGAGGTGTTGAAGCAGACCTCGCCGACCGTGCAGCCCAACGCGCCCAGCGCCCGTCCGCGAAACACGCGCCCGTCCGCCAAGGCCAGCAATGCCGGTTTTGCAGTCATCCGAAGGCTCCCGTCATGGATGGCCGCAGGCTAGGCCATCCTGCCCCGCTCCGCCACCGGCCCGTGACCGCGCGGCGCGGATGTTCCGGGGAACCCACCAAGGCGCCAAGGCACAAAGACAACGAAGATGCACATGATTTCTCTTGGTGAATCGCCCCGGATTCATTGGAGGCATTTTTGTGTGAGTCGTCATGCTGCTTTCTTCTGCCTGGATTGTCGATAGTATGTGCTGGTTCAGCACATATGAGACAAAAGGCATCAGGCCGCCCTCTTGTGGTTGAGGCTGGCAAGATACTTTGCGGGCGGGACAAGGTTCAAGGCTTGGTGCGGACGAACATGGTTGTAGATGTACTGCCACTTCTTTGCCGCCTGCCTGACCTCGGCGATCGTGGCGCCGACCTCAAAGAAGCCGTAAAACTCGTAGCGGTCCGTGCCGTTGGCGCGTTCCACATGGCTGACCTCTCCCCATTTTCCGGGCGTGAGTTCTTTAAGTCATTGAGATATAAGGGATAAATGCTTCTTGGGGTTGGATTGGGGTTCTCCGTTTGTTATTCTGTGTTTGCCTCTAAGCACTGAAAA
>JALVTX010000088.1 GCA_027035825.1 Mariprofundaceae bacterium | reverse complement strand
GGCCTGGGGCGTGGCCCACGCGGAGGGCGATTGGGCGGGCGTCGCCGCCGGCGAGGGTGCATCGCCGTCATCATAGGCGCGTGGCATCAATTCGCCTTGGGTTCTTTCCCACTTTGCATGGGGGCGGGCGCCAGGCATCTCCGAACAATCCGGCATGGCCGCGACAGCGGCCTTGCGGGAGGGGATGCAAGGCGCGAGGCGCGGCGCATGGTGGTTCCATGCGCAAGCCGAGCAACGCCGCAGACCGCACGCAAGGCCCTGTCCCGAAGGGTTGCGCCCCCCATCCGTGCGCACAATGTCGCCCTCGCGGCGTCAGGCTCCTTGGCATCGTGGCCACGGCCACGACCTTCGTCGCCTTCCTTGCGATCATCGCGATTGGATACGCAACGCGGCCTATGGCAGATTGCTCGGAGATGCCCTAGCCTCCGCGCCTCGATTTTCGGAGGTTCTTTCATGATGCAACGCACGCGCTGCGGCGATTTCACGACCGATCACATCGGCCAGAAGGTACGCCTGGATGGCTGGGTGCAGACCAACCGCGATCATGGCGGGGTCGTGTTTCTGGACGTGCGCGATCGCTTCGGCATGGTGCAGGTGGTGGTGCATCCGGACACGCCGGAGATTCACAAGCTCGCCCACGGGCTGCGGCAGCAGGACGTGATCGAGGTCGAGGGCGAGGTGATTCCCCGCTCGGAGGAAACCGTCAATCCCAAGCTGAAGACCGGGGCCATCGAGGTGAAGGCGTTCGCGCTGCGGGTGCTGAACAAGGCCAAGACACCGCCGTTCCTGGTCGAGGACGAATGCGACGTGGGCGAGCAGCACCGCCTTGAATACCGCTACCTGGATTTGCGCCGGCCGCGCATGCAGCGGAACATGGAGGTGCGGCACAAGGTGACGCATGCGGCGCGCACGTTCCTGGACGCCCACGACTTCCTGGAAATCGAGACGCCCATCCTGAACAAGTCCACGCCCGAGGGGGCGCGCGACTATCTGGTGCCGAGCCGGGTCTATCCGGGGCACTTCTACGCCCTGCCGCAGAGCCCGCAGATATTCAAGCAATTGCTGATGGTGGCGGGAATGGATCGCTACTACCAGATCGCGCGCTGCTTCCGTGACGAGGACTTGCGCGCCGATCGCCAGCCGGAGTTCACGCAGGTGGATCTGGAGATGTCCTTCGTGGATCGCGAGGAGGTGATGGGCATCGCCGAGGGGCTGGTGGCGGCCATGCTGGAAGCCGGCACTGGCCAGCGGCCCGAAACGCCGTTTCCGCGCATCGGCTGGCACGAGGCGATGGAAAAGTACGGCCTCGACCGGCCCGACTTGCGCTTTGGCCTCGAGCATACGGATATCACCGACCTGATGCGGAAGGTGGACTTCAAGGTGTTCCGCGAGCCGGCGGAGCGCGGCGGGCTGGTGAAGGTGATGCGCGTGCCCGATGGCGGCCAGCTGACCCGCAAGCAAATTGACGACTACACGAAGTTCGTGGCCATCTATGGCGCGAAGGGCCTGGCCTGGATCAAGGTCAACGACGCGGCGTCCATCCCCGACGGCTTGCAGTCGCCCATCGTCAAGTTTCTGCCCGCCGAGGTGCTGGCCGAGCTGCTGGCGCGTTGCGGCGCGCAGGATGGCGATCTGCTCTTCTTCGGCGCCGGCGAGGCGCAGGTGGTCAACGACGCGCTGGGGCATTTGCGCAACGAGCTGGGCCGCGACATGGGGCTCTATGCCAAGGACGCGCACAGCTTCGTGTGGGTGGTGGATTTCCCGATGTTCGCCTGGAACGCCGAGGAGAAGCGGCTGGAGGCGCTGCACCACCCCTTCACCGCGCCGGTGATGGAGGACATGGGCCTGTTGACCTCCGACCCCCTGGCCATGCGCTCGCAGGCCTACGACCTGGTCTGGAACGGCACCGAGATCGGCGGCGGCTCCATCCGCATCCATGAACGGGAAACGCAGGCGGCGGTGTTCGACGCGCTCGGGATTTCCGACGAGGAGGCCGAGAGCAAGTTCGGCTTCCTGCTGAAGGCACTGCAGTACGGGGCGCCGCCGCACGGCGGGCTGGCGTTCGGGCTGGATCGCATCCTGGCCCTGATGCTGGGCTCCGAATCCATCCGCGACGTCATCGCCTTCCCGAAGACGCAGAAGGCCGCCGACTTGATGTGCGAGGCGCCCAGCGAGGTCTCCGAGGCGCAGTTGCGCGAGCTGGGCCTGCGCAAGCGCCGCCAGTTGCAGGCAACGCAGGCGGAGGACGCCGCATAACAGGCTTTACAAAGGCCCGCCAAGGTTCGATGATACAAGCCATGCGAACGTCCTGGCATGGCATTGTGCGGCTTGGCATTGCCCTGACCGCCCTGATGCTGGCGGCCTGCGCCACCAGTCCGCCGGCCCAGCAGATGGCCGCCGCCCGCGCCGCCATCCAGACCGCCAGGTCCATGCCCGGCGAGAGCCCCGAGGCCGAGCGCATGCTGCACAGCGCCGAGGAGATGTTGGAAAAGGCGGCCAGAGCCATTGACGAGCAACGCTTCGAGGAGGCCCGTCAGCGCGCCCTGCGCGCGCGCCGCGAAGCCCAGCGGGCCGCCCGCATCAAGCAACGCCAACAACATCGCGAAAAGGAATAAAAAACCATGAGCCAGAGCCACATCCAGGTCCCGCAATCGGGCCAGAAAATCACCATGGGCAAGGACGGCAAGCTCGTCGTCCCGGACGAGCCCATCGTCGCCTTCATCGAGGGCGATGGCACCGGGCCCGACATCTGGCGCGCCGCCAGGCGCGTGCTCGATGCCTCCGTGGAGAAGGCCTACGGCGGCAAGCGCCGCATTGCCTGGATGGAGGTATTTGCCGGCGAGAAGGCCTGGAACCTGTATGGCCAGACGGACGATGCCTGGCTGCCGGCCGAAACGCTGGAGGCCTTCCGCGAATACCTGGTCGGCATCAAGGGGCCGTTGACGACGCCGATCGGCGGCGGCATCTCGTCGCTGAACGTGGCGTTGCGCCAGAAGCTCGATCTCTATGTCTGCCTGCGGCCGGTCAAGTATTTCGATGGCGTGCCCAGCCCCGTCAAGCATCCGGAAGACGTGGACATGGTCATCTTCCGCGAGAACTCCGAAGACATCTATGCCGGCATCGAGTGGCCGGAGGGCTCGGACGAGGTTCGCAAGGTCATCGACTTCCTGCAAAACGAAATGGGCGTGACCAAGATTCGCTTCCCTGAATCGAGCGGCATCGGCATCAAGCCGGTCTCGCGCGAGGGCACGGAGCGGCTGGTGCGCGCGGCCATCCAGTATGCCATCGACAACGGCCGCAAGAGCGTCACCCTCGTGCACAAGGGCAACATCATGAAATACACCGAGGGGGCCTTCCGCAACTGGGGCTACGAGCTGGCCAAGCGCGAGTTCGGCGCCGAGGAAATCGACGGCGGGCCGTGGTGCCGGCTGCCTGACGGCATCGTCATCAAGGATGCCATTGCTGACATTGCGTTGCAGCAGGTGCTGACGCGAGCCAGGGAATTCGACGTCATCGCCACCCTGAACCTGAACGGCGACTACCTCTCGGACGCGCTGGCGGCGCAGGTGGGCGGCATCGGGATCGCGCCGGGCGCGAACATCAATTACGCCACCGGCCACGCCATCTTCGAGGCCACGCACGGCACGGCCCCGAAGTATGCGGGCAAGAACGTGGTCAATCCCTCGTCGGTGATTTTGTCGGGCGAGATGATGCTGCGCTACATGGGCTGGACGGAGGCCGCCGACCTCATCGTGCGCGGCGTCACTGGCGCCATCCGCGCCAAGACCGTCACCTATGATTTCCATCGTCTGATGGAAGGGGCGACCAAGCTTTCGACCTCCGAGTTCGGCGAGGCGGTCGTCAGCCACATGGACGACGAGCCCACGGGCCAAGAGCCCGAGGCCGACCAGTACGACCTGCTGGCGGCGCGCTTCAAGGAAATCTTCGAGGCCAGCGCCGAGAAGTCGGCCGAGGTGGCGCGCGCGGCGCTGGAGAAGGCGCGCGAGCAGCTGACGGCGGCAGGCGCCTTCTCCGAGGAGCAGGGCAAGCGGCTCAAGACCCTGATGGAGCGCGACGTGGCGCAGATGGCGGCCGAGTTCAAGAACCAGGCCGCCGAGAAGCTGAACCCGGGTCGTCTCGGCGTGGGCGCGGTGTCGGCCTTCGTCTCCGTGGTGCGCGCCGCGGGCCAGACGCTGACCGGCCTGGCCCAGCAGGCCGACAAGGTGTTGACCGTGCGCTCGGGCGAGATCACCAGCGCCGGCACGCTGGAGTGCACGCATTGCGGCCATCAGATCCACATGAAGCGGACGGGACGCGTGCCGCCGTGCCCGTCCTGTCACGCGACGGAATTCCGCAAGCGCTATTGATTCGGGCCATTTTCCGCCGGTGGCCGCCAGCCCTGGCAGCGGGGATGCTGTTCATCCTGTGGCCCGCGCCGGCGCCGGCGGGATGGATGGACGACGCCCTGGAGGGCTTGCAGCGGATGGGAGCCGGCGGGCGCCCGGACCCGGGACTGAGCAGCCGGGAACTGGTCGAGGGCCTCAAGCAGGCGCTTCGCAAGGGTTCCCGCATCGCTGTCGAGCGGCTCGGGCGAAAGGACGGCTTCTGGCATCATCCAGAATTCCGCATCCCGTTGCCCGACTCCCTGCGAACGCCGGCGCGTCTCTTGCGGCAGGCGGGATTCGGCGATCAGGTGGATCGCCTGCATCTGCGCCTGAACCGGGCCGCCGAGTCGGCGGTACCGGCCGCGAAGCCCATTTTCTATGACGCCATCCGGAATATCAGCATCCATGATGCGGAGTGCCTGCTGCATGGCGGCGACGACGCCATCACGCGTTATTTCCAGGAAAAGACGACGCCCGCGCTGCGCCGCGCATTCGCGCCCATCGTCCACCGGGAGCTGGGGCGCTCCGGCGCGATCCGGAGTTGGCGCTCGTTTGAGCGGCAGTATGCGTCGTTGCCGCTGATCGGAGAGCGCCTGCGCGTGGACATGGACGGATGGGTGACTGACAAGGCATTGCGCGCGATGTTCACGATGCTGGCGCGCGAGGAGCGGAACATCCGCCATCATCCGGCCGAACGCACCACGGAACTGCTCCGAAAGGTATTTCGTTAGGGCATCTCTGAACAATCCGGCATGGCCGCGACAGCGGCCTTGCGGGATGGGATGCAAGGCGCGAGGCGCGGCGCATGGTGGTTCCATGCGCAAGCCGAGCAACGCCGCAGACCGCCCGAGCCTTGCGTTCAAGGCCCTGTCCCGAAGGGTTGCGCACCCCCATCTATGTGCACAATGCCGCCCTCGCGGCGTCAGGCTCCTTGGCATCGTGGCTACGGCCACGACCGGCGTCGCCTTCCTTGCGATTATCGCGATTGGATGCGCAACGCGGCCTATGGCGGGTTGTTCAGAGATGCCTTAGCGCCTCGCTCCCGTCCGGATGATGCCGCGCGGCAGGATCGGCACCGGCATCTCGGTTTCGCCGCCGGTGAGGCTGTCCAGGAAGGCCCGCAAGTCACGCTTCTCCTCCCGGCTCAGGCCCAGGGGTTTCAGCTCGTTGCCCGGGCCGATGCGGTCGCCGCCGCGATTGAAGAACTCGATGACCGCGTCCAGCGTGGGCAGGGAACCGTTGTGCATGTAGGGCGGCGTGGCGGCCACGTTCCGAAGGCCCGGCGTGCGGAAGGTGTTGCGATCCTCGGGACGACCGCTGACCTCGAAGTGACCCGGATCCACGCTGTTGAGGCCGATGTTATGGAAGTGCGAATCGGTGAAGGCCGGCCCGGAATGGCAGCGCACGCAGCCGGCCTTGCCCGTGAACAGGGCGAAACCCTCGCGGGCTTCCTCGCTCATGGCCGTCGCATCGCCACCCAGCCACCGGTCAAAGGGGCTGTCACGGCTGACGATGCCGCGCACGAACGTGGCCAGGGCCTGAACGATGCGGTCGAACGTGATCCGCGGAGATTCAAAGGCCTGCCGGAATGCGGCGCGATAGCCGGCAAGGCTTCCGATCCGACGCTCGATGTCCACGGCGCTCGATGATTCGCCGGTGACCGGCGCCAGGATGTGCTGGGCGATGGCGTCTTCCAGGGTTTGCGCCCGCCCGTCCCAGAAGAAGGCGCGCAAATAGGCGAGGTTGAAGAGCGACGGCGTGTGCCGGCCGAGCGCGCGGTTGCCTCCCATGGCGCGCCGCATGCCGTCGGCCCAGCCCAGTCCCGGGTTATGGCAGGTGGCGCAGGCCTGGGATGGATCTCCCGACAGTCTTGGGTCGAAGAACAGCTGGCGGCCGAGCTCGGCCTTGGCTTGGTTGTAGGGATTGGCGGCGGGGTAGGGAGGCGGCGGCAGCCGCCAGGCCGAGCCGCTGGAGGGATTGGCGACGGGAGCGGCCGGAGCCTGCGCGGGCAGGAGCAGCGCGGCGAGCGCGGCTAAGGCGGCTGCGAATGCGGTGCGGTTCGTCAACATGCCTCCATGGATCCACGATCCGTTATTTCCCGCCACTCCTTGGACGAAAGCCTAGGGCATCTCTGAATAATGCGCCATAGGCCGCGTTGCACATCCAATCGCGATGATCGCAAGGAAGGCGACGCCGGTCGTGGTCTTGGCCACGATGCCAAGGAGCCTGACGCCGCGAGGGCGGCATTGTTCGCATTGATGGGGCGCGCAACCCTTCGGGACAGGGCCTTGGACGCAAGGCTCGGGCGGTCTGCGTCGTTGCTCGGCTTGCGCATGGAACCACCATGCGCCGCGCTTCGCGCTTTGCGCTCGTTCCCCACGGGCATCCCGCAAGGCCGCTGTCGCGGCCATGCCGGATGATTCGGAGATGCCCATGCTTCCGGCGCAAAGGCAACCGCGGCCCGCTCAGTCGTCCGGGTAGGGGAGCGGATCGGCAAGCCCCAGCTCGGCGAATCCTTGCCGGCGGAAGCGGCAGGAATCGCAATGGCCGCACGGCCGACCGTCGGGGGCCGGGTCGTAGCATGAGTGCGTCAGCGCGTAATCCAGGCCGAGATCCAGGCCCAGGCGAATGATTTCCGCCTTGGACATCCGGATCAGTGGCGCGTCAATCGCCAGCGGATGGCCTTCGACGCCGCGTTTCGTGCCCAGCTCGGCCGCGCGGCGGAAGGCTTCGAGGAACTCCGGGCGGCAGTCGGGATAGCCCGAGTAGTCCACAATGTTTGCGCCGATAACGAGGCGCTCCGCCGCCACCGTTTCGGCCAGCGCGGCGGCCAGGGAAAGAAAGACGAGGTTGCGCGCCGGCACGTAGGTGATGGGGATGCCGTTGTTCTCGGCGTCTTTGGGCACATCGAATTCGTCGGTCAGCGCCGAGCCGCCAATGGCCGCCAAGTCCACGCGGATGACATGGTGACGCGCCACGCCCAGCGCCTCCGCCACGCGACGGGAGGCGGCCAGCTCGTGCCGGTGCCGCTGGCCGTAATCGAAGGCGATGCTGTGGCAACACCAGCCCTGGCGGCGGATGGCCCAGGCCAGCGCGGTGCTGGAGTCCAGCCCGCCGGAGAGCAGCACCACGGCCGTGGTCATACGCCGGTGGCCTCGGCGCCCCAGATGTGCTTGTGCCACTGGAGCTGGAGGCGGACGGGCGCATGATCCTCCAGGATCCACTGGGCCAGCTCGGCGGGAGAAACTGCGCCCCAGGCCGGCGAAAACAGCACCGGCACGCGCGGCTGGAAGCGATCCAGGATGTCCAGCGCCCAGTCGTAATCCGTCCGGTCGCAGATGACCACCTTGATTTCGTCGCCGTCTTTCAGGTGCGCAAGATTGTTCCAGTCGTTGCGGGATTCCTCGCCGCTTCCCGGGGTCTTGATGTCGAGGATGCGCCACACCCGAGCATCCACGCGCGAAATGTCGAACGCGCCCGAGGTTTCCAGCTGGACGAGGGGCCGCGCCGCGGCCAGCCCTGCCAGCAGGTCGAGGGAGGATTTCTGCGCCAGCGGTTCGCCGCCCGTCACCAGCGTCAGCGGTCGGTCTCGTCGCGCCACGTCGGCCACGATGTCGTCGATGTCGCGCATCTCGCCGGCATCGAATGACAGCGCCCGCGGCGTATCGCAGTAGGTGCAGCGAAGCGGACACCCGGCCAGGCGCACCAGCGTGCAGGGCATGCCCGCCAGCGTGCTTTCGCCCTGGATGCTGTCATAGATTTCGTGGACGCGGAGCGCTCCGCTCAAGCGACGCCTGGATTCGCGCATGATTGGCTGGGCTGGACGTGATGCTTGATGCGGCTCAATGGCGCTTGGCGGCCATGGCCTTGAGCTGGTTGCGCGCGTTTTCGGCCGCCGGGCTGTCCGGATGCAGGCGAACCAGCCGCTCCAGCGTTTTCCGCGCCTGCTCCGGTTGCCCTTGCTGCTTCCTGGCAATTCCCAGCTTCAGCAGGGCGACCGGATGCTTGGCGCTGTTCGGATAGCGCTTGTCCAGGGTTTCCCATGCGCGGATGGCCGCGCGGACATCGCGCTTGGCGTAAAGACTTTCGCCCAGCCAGTACCAGGCCTGGTCGGCGAACTTGCCCTTGGGAAAATCGTGCAACAGCTTCCTGAAACCCTTGATGGCCTCGTCAAAACGCCCGCTCTTGAGCGCTAGGTAGGCGGCCGTGTAGGCGTTCTTCTCCGTTTCGTCTTGCCGGGCCGCTTTCGTGGCGGCCGGCACGACGACCGGCGCGGGGACGGTGATGGTTTTGGCGATGCGGTCGAGTTTCTTGACCAGTTTCTGCTTGGAGATGCGGCTTGTGCGGCGGTTGCGCGCGGCGCTGCGCTTGAGCGCGTCCACGTCGGCGCGGAGCTGGAGCAGGCTGGCCTTTTCCGCCTCCTGTTCCGAGCCCTGTTTGGTCAGCCGCTCTTCAAGCTTGAGCAGGCGCTCGTCGATGGCCGACAGCTTCTGCTCGGTCTGCGCCTGCCGGCTGGCGAGCTTGTCCAGCTGGTCGAGCACCATCTGGCGGTCATCCTGCCAGGCGGCCTGTTCCTTCTTGCCGGCGCAGGCCGAAAGCGCCAGCGCGCACAGAACCAAAGCAACGGCCACCGACGATGCCGGTGGCCGCTGCCCGGGTGTCAATGCCGTGGACTTAGCGAACAACGATGTCCGCGCGGCGGTTCTGCGCCCAGCAGGCCTCGCCCGTGCCATGGCAGACCGGGCGCTCCTCGCCGAAGGAGACGGTGCTGATGCGCGAGGCATCCACGCCATGGTCAACCAAGTAGGCCTTCACGGCGTCGGCGCGGCGCTGACCCAGCGCCAGGTTGTACTCGCGGCTGCCGCGCTCGTCGCAGTTGCCCTCGATGGTGATGGACTTGTCGGCGTTGGCCTTCAGCCAGGCGGCGTTGGCGTCCAGGATGCTCTGGGCGGCGGCGTCCAGATCCGAACTGTCAAAGGAGAAATAGACCGAGTGCGACGAAGGCTCGGGAACCTGGTTGCTCACGGGCTTCGTCGTGGGTTCGGTGTTGGCGGCAGTCGAAACCGGCTTGGTGTTCGGCTCCGTCGTGGTTTTCTTGGCGCAGCCGGCGAACATCAGGCCGCAGGCGGCGATCATGGCCAGTCCAATGCTGGAATAACGTTTCATTTTCATGGGTTTCCTCCCTTCCTTTGTTGTCCGTCCGGTCACGGTTGTCGCTCAAGGCGTCAATGCGACCAGGCGGGGTCTGATGCGTCCTCGTTGGGCGAGGTGATGGGCTCCGCCACGCCTCCCCAGCTCGGCACTCTATACACCCGACGCACGCCATGCACCTCCTTGGAGAACAG
>JALVTX010000087.1 GCA_027035825.1 Mariprofundaceae bacterium | reverse complement strand
GCGGATTCTGGTCGCTCCAGGGCATCCGAACACCTCCATGTCATGCGGCGCAAGGCGAATCCTCGCCCGTCGCAAGGGCGGGAGTGTATCAGCACGCCGGCCGGATGCACGCGCGGAAGGCTCATCCCTTCCGGATGGGCGGGAGACGCCCCGGGCGTCCCCGAACGACGCGGCTCATGGCGAGTTGTCCAGAGATTCCCCAGGGCCTGTTCACGCTTATTTGGACGGTGTCGCTGCCGCCCGAAATGCGGTCAATCAAGGCGCGAGGCGCGGCGCATGGTGGGGCCATGCGCAAGCCGAGCAACGCCGAGTGGACGCCATTCGGGAACATTTCGGGCGCAGCCCGGAGGGACTTGGCCATGATTCCGCCTCGCGGCGTTATCGCTTGCTCGCGTGCCGCGAGGCACGCCACGCGCGCGATGTCTTGCGAGATCGAAATCATGGCCGAAGTCGCCGCCATTCAAATAAGTGCGAACAGGCCCTAATATCGGCCCATGCCCGTCTTGTTTCGATGGCTGTTCATGGGGTGCATGGCCCGGGTGGCGCTGACGCTGGCCACGTTGCTCGCCATCTTCCTCATCGCCGAATCCTTCGACAAGGCCCGCTACCTGGGCCACGGCCTGACCACGGGCCTGATGCTGGAATACCTGCTGCTGAAGATTCCATTCATGGTCGCCGGCTTCATGCCGGTCATCGTGCTGCTGGCGGCCAGCCTGTTCGTTTCCGATCTTGCCCGCCACCACGAAATCGTCGCCCTGCGCGCCGCCGGCCTGGGCGTGAACAAGGTGGTGCTGCCGCTGCTCGCCGTGGCCGTGCTGGCGGCGGCGCTGAACTTCGCCATCGGCGAATGGGTCGCGCCGGTGACGAACCAGCGCCTGGACGTCATCGAGAACGTGAACATCCACCACCGGCCGGACACCCGCCACGGCGTCCAGTGGCTGAAGGACGGCCGCCGCTTCTTCCGGCTGGAACCGCTGGGCCAGGCGGCGGGCGGGGCCTCGCGGTTTCACCTCATCATGCTGGAAACGGACGAAAAGGGGCACTGGATTCGCCGCGTGGACGCCGCCCGCGCCACCTATGAAGACGGCGCATGGCATCTGCGGCGCGTCCACGTCAGCGTGCCCGCGGCCGAGGGCATGCGCCTGAAGCGCCTGCCGGAGATGACGCTGCCCTCCGCCGCCAGCCCGGATGCCATCGCCCCTCCCAGTCCCCGGCACATGCGGCTGTTCGAACTGCTGCGCTATGCGCGGCAGCTGGACGAGGCCGGGCTGGACTCGGCCCGTTTCCGGTTCTCGGCCCAGCGGAAGCTGGCCACGCCGGCGCTCTGCCTCATCATGGCCCTGCTCGCGGCCTCGCTGTGCATGCACGCGGGCAGCCGCTCGGGACGCATCTCGTGGGGCGTGGCCGCCGCCATCGCCCTGGGTCTGGGCTCCTACGTGGTGGATTCGGCGGTGCAGATCGCCGCGGGCGCGGCCTGGCTGCCGCCGGAGTTCGCGGCCTGGCTGCCGGATCTTATCGCCGCCGGCTTCACCGGCTTTTTGCTACTGCACCAGGAAGGTTACTGAGCATCCCTGTCGGCGGCGGCCAGAATGGCGCGGAACGACTCGTGCATGGCCGGATTGCCCGCCAGCACCTCGCCTCGCTTCAGGTCCACCGGCCCGCCATCCAGCCGCGTCACCATGCCGCCCGCCTCCTGCACCAGCAGGATGCCGGCCGCGATGTCCCACGCCCCCAGGCCCGCCTCCCAGTAGGCGTCCAGGCGACCGGCCGCCACCCAGGCCAGGTCCAGCGCCGCCGAGCCCGCCCGCCGCAGATCGCTGGCCCGCGCCAGGCACGCCTCCAGCCGGGCGCGAAACAGGGGCAACTGCGCCTTGCGGCTGCGCGGCGGCAGTCCCGTGGCGAACACCGCGTCCGCCACGTCCACGCAGCCGCTCACGCGCAGGCGGCGGCGGTTCAGAAAGGCGCCGTCGCCGCTCTTGGCCTCGAAGGTTTCGTTGCGCAACGGGTCGTGCACCACCGCGAGCAGGGGCTTGCCGTTCTTCCACGCCGCGATGGACACCGCGAAATGCGGATTGCCGTGCATATAGTTGGTGGTGCCGTCCAGCGGGTCGATATACCACTGCACGGGCGCGTCGGGGTTGCGGCTGCCCGACTCCTCGGCGACGATGCCGTGGTCGGGATAATGCTTGACGATTTCCCGGATAATCAGCGCCTCGGCCTTGCGATCGGCCTCGGTGACGTAATCGCGCTCATTCTTTTCCTGC
>JALVTX010000086.1 GCA_027035825.1 Mariprofundaceae bacterium | reverse complement strand
GGCCGCTTCTGGAAGGTCAAGGGGCCGGGCCTGATCCTGGTCATTCCGGTCATCCAGCAGATGGTGCGCGTGGACTTGCGGACGCTGGTGTTCGACGTGCCCACGCAGGATGTCATCAGCCGCGACAACGTCTCGGTCAAGGTCAATGCCGTGGTCTATTTCCGCGTCGTGGACCCGCAAAAGGCTATCATCAACGTCGAGGATTTCTTCGCCGCCACCAGCCAGCTGGCGCAGACCACGCTGCGCAGCGTGCTCGGCCAGCACGAACTGGACGAAATGCTCGCCGAGCGCGACAAGCTCAACCGCGACATCCAGACCATTCTGGACGCGCAGACGGAGTCTTGGGGCGTGAAGGTCGCCAACGTGGAGATCAAGCAGATCGACTTGGGCGAGAACATGATCCGCGCCATGGCGCGCCAGGCCGAGGCCGAGCGCGAACGGCGGGCCAAGATCATCCACGCCGAGGGCGAGAAGCAGGCCGCGGCCATGCTGGTGGAGGCCGCCACGGCCCTCTCCTCGCAGCCGCAGTCCATGCAGTTGCGCTACCTGCAAACGCTGCTGGAGATCTCGGGCGACAAGTCCTCCACCATCATCTTCCCGCTGCCGATGGATCTGATCGAGCCGCTGCTTGGAAAGAAGGGTTGAAGCCGGGCGGTTCCTGGTCGATGAAATGCTGGCGCGGCTGGGCCGCTGGCTGCGCGCCGCCGGCCACGACACCCTCATTCCCCGCCCCGGCGCCAGCGATGCCGAGCTGATGGCAACGGCGCGCGGCGAGCGCCGACTGCTCATCACGCGCGACCGCAAGCTGACGGAATTTCGCGACGCCGATCAATGGGTGATCTGGCTGCGCGCCAACACCACCGAGGAATGCGCCCGGGAACTGGGCCGGAGAATCCGCCTGGACTGGCTGCGGGCGCCATTCACCCGCTGCCTGGTCTGCAACACCCCGCTGACCCAGGGCGCGGACGCGGACATCGCGGCCGTCCCCGAGCACAGCCGCCGCGTCGTCAATGCGGTCTGGCGTTGCCCCGGCTGCCAGCGCCTGTACTGGCATGGCGGCCACGTACGGCGCATGCGCCGGCGGCTGGAATCACTGGCCGCACACCAGCGGCACGAAGGCGACGGGCAGGACGGCCCGTGAATCCAGCCGCCCGTCGGGGCGTTTCTCCATCCGGTAGAGCTGCTGCACGCCTCCCGCCGGGCCCACGGGAATGACCAGCCGTCCGCCTTCGGCCAGTTGCCCGGCCAGTTCTGGCGGCACGCGCTCGGGCGCCGCGGTGACGATGATGGCATCGAACGGCGCCTCCTCGGGCCAGCCCATGCAGCCATCGCCGACGCGGAAGTGGACGTGCTCGTCCAGCCCCAGTTCCGCCAGCACCCGTTGCGCGCGCGCCGCCAGTTCTGGAATGCGCTCGATAGTGAATACCTCGCCAGCCAGCCGCGTCAGCACCGCCGTCTGGTAGCCCGTGCCGGTGCCGACCTCCAGCACCTGTTCGTCTCCCCGCAAATCGAGCAAGTCGGTCATCAAAGCCACGATGAACGGCTGCGAGATGGTCTGCCCGCACCCGGCCGGCAAGGCCGCGTTGTCGTAGGCGGCGGCGCGCATCGAGCGCGGCAGGAAGCGG
Organism: Mariprofundaceae bacterium; assembly: GCA_027035825.1. Lineage (GTDB taxonomy): Bacteria > Pseudomonadota > Zetaproteobacteria > Mariprofundales > Mariprofundaceae > JALVTX01. The sequence continues at coordinate 640 of JALVTX010000086.1, read as the reverse complement.
TGCCGGGGAATGGCCGCCATGGCCTCCATCACCCGCTCCGAGAGATTGGGCCGGCCGGTGTGCGCGGCGCACAACCTGGCCTCGTTGCGGATGGCCTCCAGCATCCACTGGCGTCGTTCGTTGGGCATGTTCATGCTTGCCTGAATAGCGGCGACTTTGGCCATGATTTCGATCTCGCAAGGCAGCGCGCGCGTGGCGTGCCCGCCGCGGCACGCGAGCAAGCGATAACGCCGCGAGGCGGAATCATGGCCAAGTCCCTCCGGGCTGCGCCCGAAATGCATCCACTCGGCGTTGCTCGGCTTGCGCATGGCGCCACCATGCGCCGCGCCTCGCGCCTTGATTGGACGCATTTCGGGCAGCAGCGACGCCATCCAGGCAAGCGTGAGCATGCCCTGCCAGACCACCACCTGCTCATGCCATGATTATAGGCGTTTCAGACCCCCTTGAATCCCAAGCCGGGAAACCCCATGGAAACATCCGCGGGGAGTCCATAAGGGCTCCCTGAACATTCCATGAGCAAGGAGGTGATGCGTATGCGGCTGGCAACCATCATTCTGTCCACCCTGGCCGCGATCGGCTCGCTGATATACGCGGCCATATGGCAGACCCCGGCTGCCGAAGCCTTCGCATTGCTGACTTG
>JALVTX010000085.1 GCA_027035825.1 Mariprofundaceae bacterium | reverse complement strand
TTCGGCAACTGTTTCGAAGTTGGTTCCGGGATGGGCTCGGGAATGGGGGCGCGCACCTGCAAGGGGGGTGGCGCGGGCGTGGGCGGCTGCCAGGCCAGCCACGCCAGCCAGCCGAGCAGCGCCGCGCCGGCGGCTTGCCAGGCCATTCGCAGCGCGCGTTTCATGCGGCTCCGAAGTGGCGGCGGGCCAGAATCCAGAGCCCTTCCAGGGTCAGCAGCGGCCGGTGCTCGCTCACCTCCGGGATGTCCTCGACCAGGGCGGCGGCCAGCCCGCCGGTGGCGATGACCGGCGCGGACGCATAGCCCGGCTCGGCGCGCAGGCGACGGATGATGCCCGAGAATGCCTCGACCGCGCCCCAGTAGCTGCCGGCCTGCATGCTGCTTACCGTGTCGCGCGCGATCAGCGACCCGGCGCGGGCGAACGAGGCTTCGGGCAGGCGCGCGGCGCGGGCCGCCAGCGCCTCCAGCGCCAGCTCGACGCCGGGCAGGATGAGCCCGCCGGCGTAGTGGCCCTCGGGCGAGATGACGTCGAACGTGGTGGCGGTGCCGCAGTCGAGCACGATGCAGGGGCTGCCGGCGACCTCGCGCGCGGCGATGGCATTGGCGATGCGGTCGGCGCCGACCTCGCGCGGGTTCTTGTAGTCCACGGCCATGCCGGTCTTGACTTCGGGGCTGCCGACGAAGGCCGGCTCGCGCCCGAACACCCGCGCGCAGGCCTCGCGCAGCATGCCGTCCAGGTGCGGCACCACGCTGGCGGCGAGGATGCCGTCCACGCGGGCGTCGCCCATCAGGCCGGTGAGCTTGAGCGCCAGCTCGTCGGCGGTGGCGCGCGCATCGCTGGACAGCCGCCAGCAGCCGGCCAGCCGCGCGCCCTCGTAGCGCCCGAACACCATGCAGGTGTTGCCGACATCCACGACGAGCAGGTTCGGGGCGGAGGCTCGGGTCATGGCGCGTCTCCTCCCTCGGTCAGCTCCAGGTCGCCTGCGGTGATGCGAGCAAGCTCGCCGTCCACGCGCAGGAGCAGCGCGCCGTCGGCGTCCAGGCCCTCGGCCACGCCCTCGATGTAACGGCTGCCGTCGTGCGCCCGCGCCCGCCGGCCGGTCGCCACGTGGGCGGAGAGCCAGGCTTGCCGGATGGGCGCGAAGCCCTGCTCGCGCCACTCGTCGTAGCGGCGTTCCAGGGCGTTGAGCACGCGCGCGGCGACGGCGTTGCGGGAGGGCGGGTTGGCGTCGGCCTCGGCCGCCGCGTCGCCCCCCGCGTTGCCAAGCGCCGCGGCGATGGGGGCGATCTCCGCCGGCCAGCCGCCCGCGGGCGCGCGCACGTTGATGCCGAAGCCGACGACGACGGCCTGCACGCGGCCCGGCTCGGCGCGCATCTCGGTGAGAATGCCGGCCAGCTTGCGCCCGCGCCCGTCGGGCGAGGGCAGCAGCAGGTCGTTCGGCCACTTGATGCCCAGTCCCGGGGCAAGGGGGGCGAGCGCGTCGTGCGCGGCCACGGCGGCCACCAGCGGCAGTTGCGCCATGGCCTCGGGCGCGGCCCGCGGCCGCAGCAGCACGGACATGGCCAGCGAATGTTCCGGCCATGCATGCCAGCGGCGCCCCAGCCGCCCCCGGCCGCGAAGCTGGCGCTCGGCCAGCAGCGCCAGCCCCTCGGGCGCGCCGGCTTCCGCCCGGCGCATGGCCTCGGCGTTGGTCGAATCCGTTTCGTCCAGCACCACGCAGGGACGGCCCAGGCGGCGGGTGGCAAGGCGCGCGGTGACGGCGGCGGCGCAGAGCGGGTCGGATTCCAGCCGGTAGCCCCGGCCGCGAATGGCCGCGATGGCGACGCCCGCGCGCTGGAGCGCGTGGATGTGCTTCCAGACGGCGGTGCGGCTGATGCTCAGGCCCGCCGCCAGTTCCGCGCCGGAGACGGGGCGCGCCGCCTCGATGAGCCGCGCCAGGATGGCCTCGCGCGTGGCGGAGCTCATGCGCCGCCCGCCGCCTCGCTTGCCGCCGTGACGCGCATCGAGAGGTCGAGCGCCGGGGCCGAGTGGGTGATGGCGCCGACGGCGATGCGATCCACGCCGGTTTCGGCCACCGCGCGGGCGTTGTCCAGCGTGATGTTGCCGCTGGCCTCCAGCACGATGTCGGGCGGCGTCAGCGTCCGGGCCTCGCGCATGGCTTCAAGCGTCATGTTGTCCAGCAGGATGATGTCCGGTCTTGCGGCCACGGCCTCGCGCACCTCGTCCAGCGTTTCGCATTCCACCTCCACCCATAGCCCGTCGGCGGCG